>NZ_JBQCIE010000102.1:0-5504 GCF_051954055.1 Humibacter sp.
CGGGGCGACGCGAGCCGCAGCCTTGGTGCCCTTGCCTGCGGCGGCCTTACCGGCCGCGACAGGCTCGACCTGCACGAGCGACTTCAGCATGTTGAACGCCTCGTCGAAGCGCAGCGGCGTCGGGTTGTGCGCGTTGCCCACGAATCCGGTGACACCAGGGGTGTGACGCACGACGGACCAGCTGTCCTCGTTGAGGTCCATGCGCACCAGCACGTAGCCGGGGATGCGCACACGGTTGACCATCTTGCGCTGGCCGTTCTTGATCTCGACAACGTCTTCCATCGGCACCTCGGTCTGGAAGATGTAGTCCTCCATACCCATGGATGCCGTGCGGTTGGCCAGGTTCTGCTTCACGCGGCGCTCGAAGCCCGCATAGGAGTGGATGACGTACCACTTGCCGGGCAGGTAGCGCAGCTCGCGCTTGAACTCCTCGTACGGGTCGACCTCGACCTCTTCGGCCGGGTCGTCGCCGGAGTCCGCGGAAGCAGCGGCCTCGCCTGCGCCGTCCACTTCTTCCTCGTCCTCGATCGCCTCGAACGCGGCCTCGGCCTCGTCCGCGTCGTCGATCTCGAGTGCATCGTCCACGACGGCGTCCGCCTCGGGATCGGCGGTCTCCGCGATCCGGTCGAGCACGGCATCCAGATCGATGTCGTTGCCGTCGGAGTCGGTGACGTGCAACGCCTCCCGCTCGGCCGCATCCGACGAGTCCTCAGCGGACTTCAGCTGGTTGCCTTCCTGCGCCTCGTCGTCTTCGGCGGACTGCTCTGCAGCCGTCGCCCAATCGACGTCGTCGCGCTCTCGTTCAGACACTTCGCTCTTCCCAATCCATTCCTGTTGTTGCGCAGGTCACGGCCCGCGCCGCCGATTCATCCAGGCCGTCCCGCCCAGCGGCCGTGTCGGCCGTCAGGACGATGAACCGCCGAAGACGAGGATGACGAGCCACCCGAAGAGCTGATCCAGACCGAACACGATGCCCATCATGATGATCACGAAGACCAGCACGACGCCCGTGTAGCTCAGCAGCTCGCCGCGCGTCGGTGTGACGACCTTTCGCAGCTCGCCGAAGACCTGCCGGATGAACAGTGCGATCCGAGAGAAGGGGTTGCGCTTGGCTTCCCGCTCCTTCTTGGCGTTCGCGACGACATCCTCGCTGGGCTCGTCGATGACTTTTCGGGCCACCTCATACCTTTCGTGGGCCGGCGCATGAACACCGACTTGCAGGGCGGACAGGACTCGAACCTGCAACCTGCGGTTTTGGAGACCGCTGCTCTACCAATTGAGCCACCGCCCTTTGCGTGCCGAAGTCGTGACGAGCTTTCGGCCGATTCGAAAATGGGCGCAGAAAAGCTTGGCTGACTTCAACAACCTCGGTCAAGTGTAGGCGAGCGGTGCGCGGTAGCGCAAAGCGACGACTTGACTCATGTAAAAGGTCCGGGAACGTCGGTGGTTGCCTCACGTAAGGATGTCCGCATAGTTCTCTGGCCGGTGTGAGCAGGGAGTTGTCGATGGCTGCGCGCCGTGAGATCACGAAGAAGTTCGCCCGCGAGTACGGGCGTGCCGACAAGGCGGGGAAGGGTCGGCTGCTGGATGCCGTGGTCGAGACGACAGGGTGGACGCGAGATCACGCCAGGCGGGCGATCCGAACCGCCGTCGCGCGGAAGGGTGCCGGGAACCAGCAGCAGCGCAAGCCGCGGCCGCGGAAGTATTCGTATGACGCGCTGGTGGTGTTGCAGGAGGTGTGGCGCCTGTCCGGGCAGCCTTCGGGGAAGTATCTGGCGGCGATCATGGTGGACACGCTGGAACGGCTGGTCCGGTTCCGGGAGCTCGGGAAGGTGCAGCCGCGGGTCACGCCCGAGGTTCTGGACGAGCTGCGCCAGATGTCCGCGGCGACGATTGACCGGTATCTGAAACCGCATAAGGACGCGGCGTATCCGGTTGCTTTGTCGGGCACGAAGCCCAGTCATATTCTGCGTTCGTCGATCCCCACGCGAACCAGCATGGATGCCCCGCTGACCGAGCCCGGGTTCCTGGAGCTGGACACCGTCGCGCATTGCGGTCACACGCTCAAGGGTGAGTTCCTCTGGACACTGGACGCGACCGACCCGGTCACCGGGTGGGGCATGATGCGCACCGTGAAGAACAAGGCGTTCGTGCACGTGCATGCCGGGCTGGAATTCATCCGCAAGCATGCCCCGGTGCCGATCCGCGGTATGGACTTCGACAACGGCGGCGAGTTCATGAACTGGTCGGTGATCGCCTGGGCGGACGAGCTTCGGATCCCGCTGACCCGCGCCCGAGCCTATAAGCACAACGACAACGCGCATATCGAGCAACGCAACGGCGACTGGGGGCGTAAGCATGCGTTCCGCTACCGGTACGAGACCGACGCGGAGGTGGCGTTGCTGAACGAGCTGTGGGACCTCGTCATGGCTCGTAAGAACCACCTGCTGCCGTGCGTGAAAGCGATCGGCTTCACACAGACCAAGGCCGGCCGGAAGAAGCGGGTCTACGACGCCCCACGCACCCCGTACCAGCGGCTGCTCGACGCCGGTGTCCTCGACGAGAAGACCCGCGCCCGGCTGCAGCGAGAGCATGCGAACCTGAACCCGGCACGCATCACCCGGCGGATCAACCAGATCCAGAAGCAACTCATCGACCTCGCCGCCGCCAGAACCCAAGGCACCCGCCCCGCCGCCTGAGGCACGCGGACATTTCACGTGAGGCAAGCATCAATCACACGCGGACATCTTGACGTGAGGCAAGACGAGCGACGAAACGCCGCCCCGACTCAGAGCAGGCGCCTCGCGAGAGCCCACGCCGTCAGCTCGTGACGGGACGAGAGCTGCAGCTTGCGCAGCACCGCGGAGACGTGAGTCTCCACCGTTTTCACAGAGATGAACAGCTCGCCCGCGACCTCTTTGTACGCGTATCCACGGGCGATGAGCCGCATCACCTCGCGCTCCCTGGCCGTGAGGCGGTCCAGTTCGTCGACGCTTTCGGCCTGCTCGCCGGATGCCGTGCCGAAGGCATCCAGCACGAACCCCGCGAGCCGTGGTGAGAAGACGGCGTCGCCGCCCGCGACGGCCTGCACGGCCCTGGTCACCTCGGCGCCCGAGCTGCCTTTCGTGATGTACCCGCGGGCTCCGGCACGGATGACGGCGACCACGTCTTCGGCGGAGTCCGAGACGCTCAGCGCGAGGAATCGCGTGGACGGCGCCAGCGGAGCGGCCCGACGCGCCACCTCGGCACCGCCTCCGCCCTGTGCCCCCTTCTCGTGGCCGCCCGGAAGGTGCACGTCGAGCAGCACGACGTCGGGCCGCAGCTCAGCGATCGTGCCGACCGCGGACTCCACGTCATCAGCCTCGCCGAGTACGAGGATGCCGTCGCCCAGGTCTGCCCGCAGCCCCGAGCGGAAGATCGAGTGGTCGTCGACGATCACGACGGTGATCGCATCGTCGCCGTGCGACGGGTCGTCCGTCTGGGTCATCTCTGCTCCTCTCCGGACTCCGCGCCCTGTTCCGCGGCGTGCTCGTCCCCGTGATCGAGATGGATGCGCACCTCGGTGCCTGCGCCTTCCGCCCCGGCGCCTCCCGTGCCCTGGCTGCCCGCGCCGCGTCGTACGGATGCCTGGCCGCCCGCCCTGCGCATCCTGCCCACGATCGACTCCCGAACGCCCATGCGGTCCGAGGGCACCTCGCCGAGGTCGAACCCAGGGCCGCGGTCGCGCACGAAGACGTCGACCGAGTGCGGCGTGCTCTCGACGTACACGCTGACGTCGCCGCCGGCGTGACGCGCCGCGTTCAGCATGGCCTCGCGTGCAGCAGCGGCGACCTCACCGCTGGAGCGTTCGTTCGTCTCACCCACCGCCACGAGGTCGAACCGCACCGGGTAGTCGAGTTCGAGCGCCGCCGCGGTGTCACGCAGGTCTGTCACGAGATCGCTGTCGTCCCGCCGCTCACCGGAGTACAGCCACTCGCGCAGCTCGCGCTCTTGGGCGCGGGCCAGCCTCGCGACCTCGCTGGATGCTCCCGCCCTGGTCTGGATGAGCGCCAGAGTCTGCAGCACGGAGTCGTGCAGGTGGGCGGCCAGCTCGGCGCGCTCCTCCTCACGCACCCGCTTGGTGCGCTCGGCGATCAGCTCGCGCCACAGCCGCAGCGCCCACGCGCCTGCGAGAACGGCGACGCCGGCGAGCACCGCCGCCAGGAACAGCATCCACGCCCAGCCGGGCGCTCCCCCACCCCAGACGAGCATGCCGAGGATGCCGGCCGCCAACAGCAGTACACCGGTCGCGGTCCGCAGCCAGCGGGCGGTGCCCTCGTTGCGGGGAGCTGCGGCATCCATGAGCTGGTCCCACGCCACCGCGCCGACGCCGCAGGCGATCAGGCCCGTGATCACCGGGAACAGCACCGCGGGGTTCGTGAGTCCGGCGCGGAACGAGCCGCCCAGCGCGAACACGAGAAGGGTCAGCGTCGCGGCGACCGCGAACAACACCCACGGAACCGAGACACGGCGGTGGACGAGCCCATGCGCGCCGGCCTCTGCCGGCTCGAGCGGCGTCAGCGCCCACAGCCACAGATAGAGCAGGATGCCCGCGCCTCCGCACAGCGCGAGCCCCACCGCGAGCCACCTGGTCGCCCGCACGCTCCAGCCGAGGTGCCGGGCGACGGCGACGCACACTCCGCCCAGCGCGCACTCGCGCGGCCTGAGCAGCGGCGGCCGCAACGCGGCTCCGCCTGATGGGGTGGACATACTGGCATCCAACCATCCGGCCGAAGCCCGGGGGTGGCCCGGGGTCGGATCTCAGGGACCGATCAGGGGCATCCCCCATCGCGGAGCCGCACACGGCTCGGGCACGATCGGAGCATGCCTGAACATCCCGGTCAGAACGACCACGCAGCTGGCGGACCGCCCTCGTACGGCGCCGCCTACCCACAACAATCCTCGACGCAGGGCGGCGGGGGCGAGCGGTTCTTCGGCTGGCTCCGATCCCTCGGCATCAATCGACAGAACGGCTGGATCGGGGGCGTCTGCGGCGGTGTCGCCGCACGACTCGGCATCGACCCGATCATCGTCCGCGGCATCGCCGTCGTCGTGGCCGTGCTCGGTGGGCCCGCCTTCCTGCTCTACGCGGCGGCGTGGCTGATGCTGCCGGACGCGCAGGGCGACATCCATCTGCAGCGCCTGATCAAGGGCCACTTCGACCCGCCGATCATCGCGATCATCGTGATCGCCTTGTTCTCGTTCCTGCCGTTCGCGCAGGGGTTCTGGTGGGCCGGTGCACAGTTCTGGGGCGGGCTGAGTTGGTTCTCGTCCGTCGGCCGCGTGCTGTGGACGCTGCTCGTGATCGCGCTCATCGTCGGTGTGGTCATCTGGGCCGCTCGCAGCGGACGCGTGCCGCCCGCTGCTCCGGGGCCGCGTCCTGGCTCCCCTTACGGTTCTCCTTCGACCTCGCCGACGGATGCCGGTGGCGGCGCCGCGTATTCGGCTTCCGCGAGCGCCGCCCC
>NZ_JBQCIE010000103.1:0-7319 GCF_051954055.1 Humibacter sp.
GGCGTTGAGGCCGTGGCCGGCGGGGAGGTTCGAGACCTTCTCCGCGACGACGCCGCCCTCGAGACCGGCGTTGATGGCGATCTGCTTGAGCGGGGCCTCGATGGCGACCTTGACGATGTTCGCGCCGGTGGCCTCGTCACCCGAGAGCGACAGCTCGTCGAGCACCGGGGCCGACTGCAGCAGGGCCACGCCACCACCGGCGACGATGCCCTCTTCGACGGCGGCCTTCGCGTTGCGAACGGCGTCCTCGATGCGGTGCTTGCGCTCCTTGAGCTCGACCTCGGTCGCAGCGCCGGCCTTGATGACCGCCACGCCGCCGGCGAGCTTCGCCAGGCGCTCCTGCAGCTTCTCACGGTCGTAGTCGCTGTCGGTGTTCTCGATCTCGTTGCGGATCTGCTGCACGCGGCCGGCGATCTGCTCCGGGTCTCCCGCACCCTCGACGATCGTGGTCTCGTCCTTGGTGATGACCACCTTGCGGGCCTGGCCCAGCAGGTCGAGCGTGACGTTCTCGAGCTTGAGGCCGAGCTCCTCGCTGATGACCTGGCCACCCGTGAGGATCGCGATGTCCTGCAGCTGAGCCTTGCGGCGGTCGCCGAAGCCAGGAGCCTTCACGGCGACGGACTTGAAGATGCCGCGGATCTTGTTGACGATCAGCGTGGCCAGAGCCTCGCCGTCGACGTCCTCGGCGATGATCAGCAGCTGCTTGCCGGCCTGGATCACCTTGTCGACGATCGGCAGAAGATCCTTGATGTTCGAGATCTTCTGGTTCGCGATGAGGATGTACGGGTCCTCGAACACCGCCTCCTGGCGGTCGGGGTCGGTGACGAAGTACTGCGACAGGAAGCCCTTGTCGAAGCGCATGCCCTCGGTGAGCTCGAGCTCGGTGCCGAAGGTGTTCGACTCCTCGACGGTGACGACGCCCTCCTTGCCGACCTTGTCGATCGCCTCGGCGATGATCGCGCCGATCTCGGGGTCGGCGGCGGAGATGGATGCCGTGGCGGCGATCTGGTCCTTCGTCTCGACCTCCTTCGCGGCGGCGAGCAGCTGCTCGGTCACCGCGGCGACGGCCTTCTCGATGCCGCGCTTGAGGCTGATCGGGTCGGCGCCGGCCGCGACATTGCGCAGGCCCTCGCGCACGAGCGCCTGGGCGAGCACGGTCGCGGTCGTGGTGCCGTCACCGGCGACGTCGTCGGTCTTCTTCGCGACCTCCTTGACGAGCTCGGCGCCGATCTTCTCGTACGGCTCCTCGAGCTCGATCTCCTTCGCGATGGAGACGCCGTCGTTCGTGATCGTCGGCGCGCCCCACTTCTTCTCGAGCACGACGTTGCGACCGCGCGGGCCGAGGGTCACCTTGACCGCGTCGGCGAGCGTGTTGAGGCCACGCTCGAGGCCGCGACGAGCCTCCTCGTCAAAAGCAATGATCTTTGCCATGTTGTTTCTCGTCCCTCCCGGACGTTACGCGAAAGATTCAGTGGTTAGCACTCAACAGAAGTGAGTGCTAAAAGGATTCTGGCACTCGACCCTCGTGAGTGCAAGACGAGTCCACGCGTAACGGGAAAAGACGGCGGGTGGTCACCCCTGGGCGACGACGCCGAGGGAGCGGGTCGTCGCGGCGATCAGCCGCGCCCCGAAGTACACCGCGAGCACCAGCGCCACCGCGGACTCGATGAACCACAGGCCTTGTCCCCAGAGACCGCTCACCACCACGTCCCCGAGACCTGCGGCGAGAAGCCCAACTCCCGCGCCGCCGAACGCGGTGGCACCGACCGCCCAGACGACGACGAGCGGGATCCGTCGGTGCGTGAACCGTCCGGCGCGGCGAAGCAGGAGCGCGAGCCCGATGGCGATGCCCACGACGAGCAGACCGGCCACAACGCCGCCGATCGTGAACTGAAAGGAGTCGTCCGAGTTCTCCATGGCGGCCGCGGCGCCGCAACCGATGGCCGTGCGCTGCACAAGGAGCCAATGCGCGCACTGCGCGGCGGTGAACCGGTATCCCGAGGGCGCGCCGTAGACCCACTGGGTCGAGGTGAGCATGGCCACGACCTTGGCGATCACCGCGGACAGGCCGATGGCGACGAACCCCACGATCGCGAGTGCCCCGCCTGCCATCACGAACGCGGTGATCGCGGAGGCGACAGGATGCCTGTCCGCCGATCGAGCGACATGCCCGGGCGAGCCGAACGCCGCGATGGCCGCCTGCTGGGCGGCATCCTCGTGCATGCCCGCTTCGATGGATGCCGCGGCCGCGTCGCGCAGATGAGCCTCCGCCTCCGCGAGCATGCTGCGGCCCTCCGCCGCGTCGCCGCGCAGTCGGACGAACAGTTCATCCAGGTACGCGTCGATGCGATCCCGGCCGCTCATGCCGGGCTCCCCAGCACGCCGTCGATGGCGGAGGAGAACCTCCGCCACTGCACCCTCTGATCGGCGAGTTCACGGACTCCGGCGTCGCTCAACCGGTACACCCGGCGCCGGCGCCCCTCCACCGTCTGCCAAACGCTCTCCACGAGTCCTGCCGCCTCGAGACCGTGCAGCGCCGGGTACACAGTGCCCTCGGCCAGGTCGAACTCACCTTCGCTCCGCGCCTTCAACGCCGCAATGATGTTGTACCCGTGCGCCGGCCCCGCGCTCAGCACGCTCAGTAGCAACAGGTCGAGATTGCCCTTGATACGGTCATGCCCCATGCCTAGAGATTCTAAGTATGAGACGCGAGTGCGTCAACGAATGCCACGCAACGAAAAGGAGGGCGCCGCTTGCGCGGCACCCTCCCTCATGCTTCGGTGATCGTCAGGCGGGACGCACCGATTCCGCCTGCGGACCCTTGGATCCCGTTCCGACCTCGAAAGTCACCTGCTGACCCTCTTCAAGGACCTTGTAGCCGTTCATGTCGATTGCGGAGTAGTGAACGAAAACGTCCTGTCCCCCACCGTCGACGGTGATGAAGCCGTAGCCCTTCTCAGCGTTGAACCATTTGACGGTTCCGTTCGCCATCTGTTACTCCCATTGCCTTCATGCAAACGCCGCATGGTCGCGAGCGTTGAACCCCGATAGTAGCGGCAGCCCTAGCCCAGGACGAGGGGCGTGTCCAGATTGAGACAATCGGTTACGCGGTGGTCAGCGGAGCGTCAGATTCGGCCCTGGCCGGGAGATCGATCACTGATGCGTCGGCGCGTAGTCCTCGCCGAGCACGACTGTGATGTCGGCACCGGTCGCCGCGAAGTCCTGCGTCTCCTGGATCGGCGCTCCAGCGAGCTCCTGCGACACCGCGAGCGCGGCGCTCACGTTCTTCGGGTCGCCGTAATAGACCATGGTCTTCTTCACGTTCGTCGAGCTCGCGTTGGCGGGGGTGATGTTCTGCCAGCCCGCCGCCTTCAGGGTGGTCGTGGCATCCGCCGCGAGTCCCGCCTTGGATGTTCCGTTCAGCACGATGAGGGTCAGCGCCGGGTTGACCGCCGGCGTGATGGTCGGGGTGGGCGTGGGCGTCGGGGTCGCGGTGGCCGATGACGATCCGCCGGAGAACGGCAGCTTCACGTTCAGTGTCCCGTTGATGGCGAAGATGCCGAGTGCCCCGAGACCGACGATCACGACCACCGCTCCGGCGCACCAGGCGACCCAGATCCAGCCGTAGCCGCGCGGCCGTGGGGCCCGGTGCGCACCGATGCGCTCGAGGTCGTGGGGGACCTGGTCGAAGCGATCGGTCGGGAACTTGGCGGCCATGGTCTAGGTGGTCATCCTCGGGTCGGGCGGTGAAGGCTTTTCAGGACTGTACGGGATCGCACTGTGCGATTCGTCAGGGCGTGCTCAGCGAGGCCGCAGCCGGTTCACGCGGGCTGCGAGGCGGGCATCCCGCACACGCTGCAGACGACGCACCAGCATCGGATCGTGCACTTCGGCCGCCGGCGACTCGATCACCCGGCCGAGCACCTGATAGTAACGGGCAGCGGAAAGGCCGAACTGATCGCGGATCGCCTGCTCCTTGGCGCCTGCATGCTTCCACCACCGCCGCTCGAACTCGAGCACCGCGAGATCACGCTCGCTGAGTGCGGATCGCTCGGCCGGCTCGGTGTCGTCGTCCGGTGCGTGAGGCACGTGCTCCGCTTCACCCACTCCCACCACCTCCTGCCGGCCAGCGCCATTGTATGGTCGCTCGTTCACTGCACGGCGGCGGCGTGCCGCTCTATCGCACAAGGCGGCCGGAACAGTCGGTGAGGCACGCTCGTTACCCTTGGTGTGCGGGAGCGGCCGGGTCCTCCGCGCCGGCGCACGCGAGAAAGGAACGAGCAATGACCTACACGGTCTCCAAGTCGAACGACGAGTGGCGCAAGGAGCTTTCCGGTGAGCAGTATGCGGTGCTGCGCGAAGCAGCCACCGAGCGTCCGTGGACCGGCGAGTTGCTCGACGAGAGCCGCGCCGGCATCTACACGTGTGCGGCCTGCGGCGCCGAGCTCTTCAAGAGCGGAACGAAGTTCGACTCCGGATGCGGCTGGCCGAGCTTCTACGAGTCCGTGCGCCCGGAGGCCGTCGAACTGCTGGAGGACACGTCTCTCGGCATGGTGCGCACCGAGGTGCGCTGCGCCAACTGCGGCTCTCACCTCGGCCACGTCTTCCCCGACGGTTTCGGCACCCCGACGGGCGACCGCTACTGCATGAACTCGCTTTCGCTCGCCTTCGCTCCGCAGGCGGAGCAGGGCGACCAGAACGCCGACGCGTAGCGGGTGAGCGCACGCGAGGCGGTCGCTGCACGGCGATCGCAATCGAAGGTGACGGATGCCGCCCCTTCGCACGACGAACTCCTCACGCTGGTCGCTGCGGCCGGTCGCGTCGCCGACCACAGCTCTCTGAAGCCGTGGCGCCTCATCGAACTGCGTGGCGACGCACGCCGGCGCCTCGGTGCGGCGATCGCCGAGGCGGAGAACAAGGACGAGCCGTCCACGAAGCCGCTTCGCGCACCGCTGCTCATCGCTATCGTGTCGTCGAGGCGCAAGAGCGAGAAGGTCCGGGGCTGGGAGCAGGATGCCGTGGCATCCGGTGTCGCCCACATGCTCAGCCTGCTGCTCGACGAGGCGGGCTGGGGCGTAATGTGGCGCACCGGTCACTACACGAGATCCAAGGCGGTGGCCAGGATGCACGGCCTCGACAAGCACGAACGCCTGCTCGGCTGGCTCTACGTCGGCGGCAAGCCGGAGCGCAAGCACGGCAAGGGAGAAGGAGCGCCGAAGCTGATCGATCCGGAAGGATTCGTCAGCGTTCTGGACTGATGGAGCCGACTGCGAGGCTCGAACTCGCGACCCCTTCTTTACAAGAGAAGTGCTCTACCAACTGAGCTAAGTCGGCCGATGCTGCCGCACCGCACCGCAACATCCTAACGGGTGCGGCAGCCGGTGCTCAGCCTGCCGAGGTGGCGGTCGGCGTTGGTGTCGGAGTCGGGGTCGGCGTGGAGTACGTGTCGGCCTGCGCCTTCACGATGAACGCCCGGAACTCGTCGGGGTCGGTCAGTGAACCCTGGTACTGCTTGCCGTTGACCAGCACGAGCGGCGTGCCCTTGAGCTGCTTGACCGACGAGTTCGGGATCGGGCCGGTGAGCGTGCGGTCGAGCGCGTTCTGCGCCCACGAGTCATACCTGCCGTCGTCGATGCACTTCGACACCGCGTCGTACGTCTTCACGCCGGCCCGCTTCACCAGGTCTTTGATCTGCTGATCGGTGAGCCCCGCCGTGTTCTCCTTCGGCTGGTTCTCGAACAGCGCCTTGTTGAACGCCCAGAACGAATTCGGGTCGTAGTTCGCGACGCACGCGGCGGCGTTGTCGGCACGCAGCGAGTACTTCGTGCCCGCCGAGTGGCTGGCCAGCAGCGGGATGGGGTGGATCTCGATGGTGGCGGCGCCGCTGTCGACGAGCTTGCCGATCTGATCGACGTTCGTGCGCTCGAACTCGCCGCAATACGGGCAGAGGTAGTCGATGTACGTGACGATGCTGACGGCGCCGCCAGAGGCATTCGGCTTGTTCACGACCGGCTTGGCGTCGGGCGCCGTCGACGGCGTGCGCTCGGCCTTCATGCCCTTGCCGATGAGGATGCCGTCGCTGGCCATGTTCGCCGGTCCATGCGCCGGCGGGTGGATCGACGAGACGATCACGATGGCCACGATCGCCGCGGCCGCCACGACCACGGCGATGATGCTGGTCCTGACGACGGCCCGGCGCCGACGCTCCTGCTTTCGGTGTGCCTCACGCAGCTGACGAGCCTTGTCGCGCGTGGCCGCGCGGCGTTCTCCATTGGACGGGCGGCGTTCAAGATCGCCGTTGGACATTCGATCTCACTTCGGGTGCTTGACAGCTGTGCGGGGTTCGAGGGGCATGCATCGAGGCGGCATGCGAACGGCACCAACCCTAGAGCGGCACTCTGGGAAAAGCCCAGACGGGCGCTGGAGAAACTTCGCGCAGCTGCAGGATGAACGCTGCGCTTCGCCCTTGCGCCGAGCAGCTCGATTCGTCGCGCGCGCGAGTCGTGACGTAGCATCGGTTCTGGTCATCGACGACCGATGGCCATACAACATCCATCACAACGGATCGTCCGGCACGTACCTGCCGGTGAAGGAGACACAACCATGGCAACAGTCACTTTCGACGAGGCGACGCGAATCTATCCGGGTTCCACGCGTCCTGCCGTCGACAAGCTGAACCTCGACATCGCCGACGGCGAGTTCCTCGTGCTCGTCGGCCCCTCCGGTTGCGGCAAGTCCACGTCGCTGCGCATGCTGGCCGGACTCGAAGAGGTCAACGAGGGCAACATCTTCATCGGCGACCGCAACGTCACGGATGTTCCGCCGAAGGACCGCGACATCGCCATGGTCTTCCAGAACTACGCTCTGTACCCGCACATGACCGTCGCGGAGAACATGGGCTTCGCGCTCAAGATCGCCGGCGTGAAGAAGGAAGAGCGCGCACAGCGCGTGCTGGAGGCCGCGAAGCTGCTCGACCTCGAGCCCTACCTCAACCGCAAGCCGAAGGCCCTCTCGGGTGGTCAGCGTCAGCGCGTCGCGATGGGCCGCGCCATCGTCCGCAGCCCGCAGGTGTTCCTCATGGACGAGCCGCTGTCGAACCTCGACGCCAAGCTGCGTGTTCAGACCCGCACCCAGATCGCCTCTCTGACGCGCCGCCTGGGCGTCACCACGGTCTACGTCACGCACGACCAGACCGAGGCCCTCACCATGGGCGACCGCATCGCCGTGCTGAAGGACGGCGTCCTGCAGCAGGTCGGCACGCCGCGCGAGCTGTACGCAGAGCCGAACAACGTGTTCGTCGCCGGCTTCATCGGCAGCCC
>NZ_JBQCIE010000104.1:0-29555 GCF_051954055.1 Humibacter sp.
CTTCGGTGCGCTCAGCGTCATCGCGCACTGCAGCGCGCAGTACGGGCAATGCGTCGGGGTGCCGGCATCACGGGGCCGTTCAGTATCTTTCATACCGACACCCGGGCCGCCGCGCGGTCGCCCGCGAGCCCGTCCTTCGCCAGCCCGTCGAGAATCGACTGGATACGACCGCGGCACCCACCGCATCCCGTACCCGCACGCGTCGCGGCACCGATATCCGCAACGGTGCACACGCCGCGCTGGTCTTCTCCCACGGCAACGGCGGCATCGGCGATGCGCCCGGCACTGACGCCGTTGCACCAGCAGACGGTAGCCTCGGGGCCGGCATCCGTGGACTCCGCCGCGTCGTGGTACACCCCGTCGTAGCGAAGCATCAGCGACCTGTCGGCCGGCAGCTCTGCGCCGCGCTCGAACAGCAGCGTGAGCTCGGCGGCCGTCCTGGGCATCCCGACCGCCGCGAACGCCGTGAGCACGCCGTGATCGGTCACCGTCTTGACGTAGGCGCCGTGTTCTGGATCGGCCCACATCGCCACGCTGCGCCCGCCTTCCGGCACGCTGTCCCACGGCTCGGGGGAGACATCGCCCACCGCGACGCACTCGACGTTCTCGCCCTTCAGCATGACGATCGCGGGTCGTTGGGCCGGAGGCTGCCGGTCGAACGGATGCCCGCATGCTTCGGCCGTCAGCCGCTCGGCCAGCCAGTCCGCTTGTTGCCAGCCGGGGCCGACGAGTCCGCTCGGACCGCCGGGAACCGTGCCTCCGCGATCATTCGCGGGAGGTTCAGCGACGTGTGCGCAGTCACCGATGGCGTGCACGTTCGGATCGCTCCACGAGGTGAGCGTGCGATCGACGAGGATGCCGCGTCCCACGCGCAGTCCCGCGAGCGCGGCGAGCTCTGTGCGGGCGCCGACGCCGCAGGAGAGCACCAGCAGGCCGCCGTGCACGTGCTTGCCGTCGGCCGTGATGAGCGCGTCGAATCGTGCCTCGCCATCGGGTTCGTGCCGCACGGCGATCGCCTCCGCTCGCGAGTGCGGCAGTACGGTCACGCCGGCCGCGCGCAGCAATCGCGCCAACGTGAGGCCCGCCCCGCGGTCGAGGCTCCGCGGCATCGGAGTCGCACCGTGATGCACGACCACCGCGTCGCATCCGGTGCGTGCGGCGAGCAGGGCGAACTCCAGCCCGAGCACCCCCGCACCGAGCACGACGATGCGGTCACGTCGGTCGACGGCTTCGGCGACACGGGCCGCATCGGCAAGATCTCGAAGCGCAGTGACTCCTCGCGGCAACCGGTCATCGGCTCCGACCGCACGCGTGACCACGTGACGCTGCGCGTCGGAGCCTGCGGTGCGCGATACCCCTTCCAAGGTCGGGATGTTCGCCCGTGCACCGGTCGCGAACACGATGCGGTCGTACTCGAGGTCGTACGGTTCGGTCGTTCCGTCGTCGATGGTCGCGGTGCGATGCGCGGTGTTCACTCCGATGACCCGGGCGCCCAGCCGCAGATCGACACCCGCCGAGGTGAGCTGGTCCGCATCCTGCAGCATGATCTCCTGGAGCGGAACGGCTCCCACAGCGTGTTCGGCCACGAGCACTCGGTTGTACGCGGCCACGGGCTCCGCACCCACGACCGTCAGCGCGATCGCTCCCGAACGCGCGGCGGGCAGCAGCTCCTCGGCCAGCCGCGCTCCGACCGGACCGGCGCCGACGACGAGCACCCGCATCAGATGCGGTGTCCCGCCAGTCGTCCGCGCGGCCGGGCGTAGACCGTCAGCGTCACGATCAGCAGCACGGCGTATGCAGCGACGAAGCAGAGGAAGGCGGATGCGTATCCGCCGGTCGCCGCCGCCGACGCGCTCAGCACCTGCGGAATGACGAAGCCGCCGTACGCGCCGATCGCGGAGACGAGGCCGAGCGCTGCGGCGGACCGGCGCTGGGCATCCTTCGCGCGCGGATCATCCGGTGCGCTCGCCCCGCTGGTTGCGAGGAACACGGTGGGGATCATGCGATACGTCGCGCCGTTGCCCACCCCGCTGGCGGCGAACAGCACGAGGAAGCAGCCGAGGAAGAGCCAGAACGACTTCAGCGGCATCGTGAGCACCACCGACAACGCGACGACACCCATGGCGGTGAACGAGGCGGCCGCCACCTTCGCGCCGCCGAAGCGGTCGGCGAGCCTGCCGCCGTACGGCCGGCTCAGGGAGCCGACGAGCGCGCCGAGGAAGGCGAGCGAGACGGCGATCGTTCCGATCGGGATGGTGGCGAAGGCCGGGAACTGATCGGCGATGAGCTTCGGGAAAACGCCCGAGAAGCCGATGAACGAGCCGAACGTGCCGATGTAGAGAAGCGCGAGCAGCCACAGATGCGGTTCCCTCAGGGCGGACAGCGATGCGGTGAAGTCGTTGCGTGCGCTCGACAGGTTGTCCATGCCCTTCCAGGCACCGATCATGGCGACCACGATGAGCGGAACCCAAATCCAGCCGGCCACACCGAGTCCGAGGCCCGCGGTCAGTGCGACGGCGATCGGAACGGTGAACTGGGCAATGGCCGCCCCGAGGTTGCCACCCGCGGCGTTGAGGCCGAGCGCCCAGCCCTTCTGCGCGTGCGGGAAGAAGAACGTGATGTTCGACATCGAGCTGGCGAAGTTGCCGCCGCCGAAACCGGCGAGCCCTGCCACGGTGAGGAGGACCCAGAACGGTGTCGACGGTGAGCTGACCGCGAGTGCGAGGCCGACGGCGGGGATGAGCAGGAGACCCGCGGAGATGATCGTCCAGTTCCGCCCGCCGACGAGCGGGACCATGAACGAGTACGGGATGCGCAGTGTCGCCCCGACGAGGCTGGGCAGCGAGATCAGCCAGAAGCTCTCGGTCGTGGTGAGGTGGAAGCCCGCACCGGGCAGGAGCACGACCACGATGGACCAGAGCTGCCAGACCACGAACCCGAGGAACTCCGCGAACACGGACCAGCCGAGGTTCCGTCGGGCGATGGCCCTGCCCTCGTGCTCCCACTGCCCGGCATCCTCCGGATTCCAGCCATCGATCCAGCGGCCCGACCGCCGGGTGAGGGCGGCGCGAGCGGTGGAGTGGGCGGCCGGGATGCCTGCGTCGAGCGTTTCCGTCATGGGGACCTCCTGAGATGGCAGGGGAACGGGATACGACGACGCTAGAAAGGCGTCGTTTCGGCGGATCGCGCCCGCGGTAACCGCGACGGAACGTTGTCCGCACCGGGCCGCCGCGGCGCGGTGAGGCGACGCGTCAGTCGTCCAGGACGTTGATGCGGTACCCGCGCTTGACCACCGTCGACACCAGCCCAGGCGCATCGAGCACCGACCGCAGCCGGCTGAGCGCCATGTCGAGAACGTGGTCGTCTGGGGCGCCGACGAGGATGCGCGACAACCGGTCGCGCGGCACCACGGCCCCTCCTGCGCGGAAGATCGGCCGGAACACCGCCAGCTGTGCGGGGGTGAGGGGAACCGCACGCTCGCCGATCCGCACGACGGTGCCGCGCAACTGCAGGTCGCCGTGAGCGGTGGGAAGACCGTGCGCCGCTCGGCTCTCCAGTTCCTCGCACACGAGGCGAACGAGCGCGCCCATGCGGAATCGCTCCGGCTGGATGGGTCGCAGGCCCGCCGCGATCAGGGGCGCGGCGGTGACCGGTCCGACCACCGCCGGTATCACGTTGTCGGTGAAGGCATCCAGGAGCTCGTCGCGTCGCCCGTGCTCATCGGCCGCGTCGAGGAGTGCCTCAGCGGCGGGCGCGCTCGTGAACGTGATGCAGTCGAGCTGGTCGCTGCACGCGGCCTCGATGAGCCGCTGCACCCGCCAGTCAGCCGCATCCGGAGCTTGCCAGCGATATGGAGCAACGGTGAGCACGCGATGGCCGGCGCTGCGAAGCCGTTCCAGTTGGGCTTCGTCGGTCTGACCGTGCACCTGCACGGCGATCGTGAGCGCCGACTCGTACCGCTCGAGCACCCGGTCCACGAGCGAAGCGGTGGTCTCTTCATCGCTCATTCCGGCGTCGTCGAGCCCGGCGGCGCGCACTCCGCCTCGTGCCTTCGGCCCGCGAACGAGGATGTCCGCTCGCGCCAGCGCGGCCAGGAGTGCGTCTCCGAGCCCCGAGGCATCCGCCACCTCGAACCAGCGACGGATGCCGTACGCCGTCGTCGCCAGCAGAAGCTCCGGCTGTGCTTCGATGATCGTGTGGGTGTCGGCGATGACGGGGTCGTCATCCGCAGCGTTGACCATGTGGATCGTGGGCGCGTGCATCACCTGAGCGCCGCGCCGCTCGAATGCGTCGATGAGATCGGTACTGCGCCGGTCGTTCGTCACACCGATGCGGAATCCGTGCAGTTGGTCGGGACGGAAGCCCGGCACTGCTGCGATCTCCGTCATGCGCGAGCCGGCTCCGCGCCGGCGACATTGACCGTCGAGACGGCGGCCAGCTCGTGCGCACGGGCCAGCTGTGCACCGTCGCCGGCGGTCGCCAGCCGCACGACCTCGCCGATCACGACGACGGCGGGCGAGCTCACCCCGGCCGCAGCCGAGGCGGTCACGATGCCGCCGAGGTCCGAGATCGTGGTGCGCTGGTCGGGCGAGAAGCCGCGCTCGATCGTCGCGACCGGAGTACCGGCATCCAACCCGTGGCGCGCCAGCCCGGCGACGAGACCGGGCAGCGTGCCGACGCCCATCAGAACGACGATCGTTCCGCCGAGGCCTGCGAGGTGCTTGTGTTCATCGTCGGTGAGCGGGGCGTGGCCCGACACGACGGTGAAGAGGTGACTTACTCCGCGGTGGGTCAGCGGGATGCCCGCTGCCGCCGGCACCGCCGTCGCGCTCGTCACTCCTGGGATGACCCGTACCGGCACACCGGCCCCTCGGCAGGCGGCGACCTCCTCGCCGCCTCGACCCAGCACGAAGGCGTCTCCGCCCTTCAGCCGCACGACCCGGGATCCCTCGAGGGCGTGCCGCACGAGCATCCGTTCGATCTCGTCCTGCGGAACGGCGTGGTGGCCCGGCCGCTTGCCGACGTCGATGAGCAGCGCCTGCGGAGCGAGTTCGGCGAGCCGGTCGTGCGGGGCGAGGCGGTCGTAGAGCACGACGTCGGCGCGTCGTAGCGCCTCGAGCCCGCCCGCCGTCATGAGGTCGGGGCTGCCGGGACCGCCGCCGACGAGTGTGACCTCACCTACGGCATCGGTGGTTCGGCCGGTCACGGTCGAGCGCCTTCCTCGGCCGACCGTGACGCGACCTCCGATGGCGCAGTCCGCACGCTCGGCATGCCCAGCGCCACCGCTTCGTCGCGCTTGTCTGCCCCGCCTCTCTCGTCGGCCCTGGCGGGCCGCGCCTGGCCGCGCTCGATCACCCGTGGGATCCCGGTGTCCGGCGCGTCAGGCGCGTTGACGAAGGAGCGGAAGCGCCTGAGCCGATCGGGGTCGGCGAGCGTGGCCGCCCACTCGTCCTCGTAGTCGTCGACGTGCCTGCGCATGGTCGCCTCCAGCTCATCGGCGAGCCCGAGCGAGTCGTCCACCACGACGCTGCGCACGTGCTCGAGGCCGCCGTCGAGGTCTTCCATCCACCTGGCAGTGCGCTGCAGGCGGTCGGCGGTGCGGATGTAGTACACGAGGTAGCGGTCGATGTACCTGATGAGCGTTTCGTCGTCGAGATCCGACGCGAGCAGCTGAGCATGGGCGGGCTGCATCCCGCCGTTGCCGCCGACGTAGAGGTTCCAGCCCTCCGCGGTGGCGATCACGCCGACATCCTTGCCGCGCGCCTCTGCGCACTCGCGCGCGCATCCCGACACTCCGAACTTCAGCTTGTGCGGGGCGCGCAGCCCGCGGTAGCGCAGCTCGAGACGGATCGCCATGCCCACCGAGTCCTGCACACCGAACCGGCACCAGGTGGATCCGACGCAGCTCTTCACATTGCGCAGCGCCTTGCCGTACGCGTGGCCGGACTCGAAGCCGGCGGCCACGAGCTTGCGCCAGATATCGGGCAACTGATCGAGGCGCGCTCCGAACAGGTCGATGCGCTGACCGCCGGTGATCTTCGTGTACAGGCCGAACTCCTCGGCGACAGCCGCGATGACGGCGAGCTTCTGCGGGGTGATCTCGCCACCCGGAATGCGCGGAACGACCGAGTAGCTGCCGTCCTTCTGCATGTTGGCCAGGGCCCGGTCGTTCGTGTCCTGCAGCGTGCCTCTACCGCCGTCGAGGATGTATCCGCCCTGCTGGCTGGCGAGCATGGATGCCACCGCCGGCTTGCAGATGTCGCAGCCGCGGCCGGCGCCGAATCGGGCGACGATGTCGTCGAACGAGGCGAGTGAAAGCATCCGCACGCCCTCGAACAGCTCCTGGCGGTTCATCGGGAAGTGCTCGCACATGGCGTTCGAGACGGCGATCCCTGCGGAGGCGAGCTCCTTCTCCAGCAGCTTCTTCACGAGCGGAACGCAGGAACCGCACTGCGTCCCGGCCCGCGTGCACGCCTTCAGCGCTCCGAGGTCGTGGCATCCCGCCCCGTCGTCGCCTCCGGAGTGAACCGCGTCGCGCACGGCACCGACGGAGACGTTGTTGCACGAGCACACCAGCGCGTCGGCGGGCAGGTCGGTCCCCTCCGGCAACTCCCCACCCGCTGAGAGGTACGCGGCAGGCTCGGCCGAGAGTCGTCTGCCGAGCAGCGGGCGCAGCGCCGAGTACGGTGCGGCGTCGCCGACGAACACACCGCCGAGCAGCGTCGCCGCGTCCTGTGTGACCACGATCTTCTGGTAGAGGCCGCGCGCGGGATCGGCGTAGACGATCTCGAGCGCGCCGGGCGTGGAGCCGAGGGTGTCGCCGAAGCTCGCCACGTCCACTCCGGAGAGCTTGAGGCTCGTCGCGTCGTCGATGGTCGTGAACTCGGCGTCACCGCCGAGAAGCCGATCGGCGACGGTCTCGGCCATCGCGTTGGCGGGAGCGACCAGCCCGACGCACCGGCCGAACACGTTGGCGACCTCGCCGATCGCGAAGACGTGCGGGTCGGACGTGCGGCAGTCCGTCCCGATCACGACGCCGCCGCGCTCGCCGAGCTCGAGGCCGGCATCGCGCGCGAGCTCGTCGCGCGGCGTCACGCCGATGGCGAAGACCACGATGTCGGCGTCGACGGTCTGCCCGTTCGTGAGCTTGACCGCGCGGACGCCGGCCTCGTCAGCGAAGATCTTCTGCGGACGCGTGCCGAGGTGCAGTCGGATGCCGCGCTGCGCGATGAGCCGGGACAGCGCCTGCCCTGCGCCCTCGTCGAGTTGGGCCGACATCAGCCAGCCGCCGGAGTGCACGACGGATGCCTCTGCGCCCAGCTGCGCCAACCCACCCGCCGCCTCCAGCCCGAGCAGCCCGCCTCCCGCGACGAGCACCTTCGCCGCACGTCCCAGCCGTTCGCGCACGTCTTCGCATTCGGCGACCAGCGCGTCCACGTCGTCGATCGTGCGATAGACACGTGCGTGCTCGCTGCCCCTGATCCCGGGGACCGG
This sequence comes from Humibacter sp., assembly GCF_051954055.1. Classification (NCBI taxonomy): domain Bacteria; kingdom Bacillati; phylum Actinomycetota; class Actinomycetes; order Micrococcales; family Microbacteriaceae; genus Humibacter; species Humibacter sp. Next base: position 7,495 of record NZ_JBQCIE010000104.1, read on the forward strand.
GGCGCTCGATCCGGTCGCGAGCACGAGCTCGTCGTAGGGGAGGCGCTCGCCGGCATCCGTCTGCACGATCCGCGCGTGACGGTCGATCGAGGTCGCCCGCACGCCGGTGCGCAGGCTCACCCGACCATCGCTCCACACGGCGGACGGCTGGAGCGTGAGGTCCTCCGGCCCGTGCAGCCGGTGGCTGAGCGCGACACGATCATAGGGAAGATGCGGCTCCTCGCCGATGACCGTGAGGCGAACGCTGCCGGCTTCGTCGCGCGAGGCGACCGCGTCGACCAGGCGATGCGCAGCAGGGCCGGCGCCGATCACCACGACGCGGCGTGCCGACCGAGCCTGCCCGGTGTCTTCTGTGTTCGTCATGGGCGGTCCCCTCCCGACGGGCCTGCCGCGGATCGGAGTGCGTCGACCGCCGGCCCACGTTCGCGTCCGGCGCGCACGGCCGCTGTGCCCGAACTGTGCTCGAGGCTAGGAGCGTCCTGTTTCGAGCGCTTTTCGCGGTTGTGAACGGCGGTTACAGCGGACCTTCACGGCGCCGATGCCCGCGGTGAGGTGGACTTCACGCACGCGAAACGCCCGTGCGATCGGCCGTAACACGCGGCCCCTACCGTCGGTCGCGACATCACGATCGATGGCGTGACGGATGCCCGCACTTCAGTCGGACATCCGCTCGCCGGCCGAGAGGAGCGCACGATGACGCTGACCGTCGAGCCGCCTGCCACCCGCACCGCGCCGGTGGCACCGGTGAATCCCTGGCAACGGGTCTGCCGCATCGATGACCTCGAGAACGGCTGGGGCGAGGCCGTGCTGGTCGCCGAGCGACAGGTCGCCCTGTTCCGTCTCGACGACCGTGAGCTGTACGCGGTCGACCACATCGACCCGAAGACCTCGGCCCCGGTGATCGCCAGGGGCATCGTCGGGTCGAAGGGTGAGCGCACCACGGTGGCGTCGCCACTGCTCAAGCAGGTGTACGACCTCGCGACGGGGGAGTGCCTGAGCGAGCCGGGCCCCGCCCTCGCCACGTATCCCACCCGGATCGTGGCCGGCTACATCGAGATCGCGCTCGCCGCCTGACCGGTCCCGTCGACAACCCGCTCCCGTCCGTCGACTACGCGCGCCCGCCCTGCCGAGGGGTGCGCGACCGTCCATCCGAGAGTCCGCGAGCGTCGCCCCGAGAGTGCGCCCCCGTCCCGCGCTGGGCGAGGATGGATGCGCACCCTTCGGCCGAAAGGACGGGTTTCGATGGCGAGACCGGCACCGCACCTCACGCACGACGTGACCAATCAGACGCCCGATCGCGTCGGCATCGACGAGTTCACGACGAACGCTGCGCTCGTGGAGGGCGTTGCACAGCACGACGCGGCGTGGGCGATCGACGAGCTCAGCACCATCGGAACCCTTGTCGGCAGTGGCGGATTCCAGCGCGACGCGGAGCTGGCGAACACGCGCGAGCCCGTCCTTCACGCGTTCGATCGGCACGGCATCCGCATCGACGAGGTCGAGTACGACGAGTCCTATCACCGCGTCATCGCGGCGGCGGTCGCTCACGGCTCGCACACCTCGGCATGGGCTCGGCCGAGACCCGGCGCCAACGTCGCCCGCGCCGCCGCGTTCATGTTGTTCGCTCAGATCGAGCCAGGACACGCCTGCCCGATCTCGATGAGCCACGCGGTCGTCCCGGCGCTGCGGCAGCAGCCGGAGCTCGCCGCGAAGTGGATGCCGCGCATCCTGAGCCGCGAGTACGACGGACGGCTCGTGCCGGGCAAGCCGGGCGCGCTGTTCGGCATGGCGATGACCGAAAAGCAGGGCGGTAGCGACGTGCGCGCCAACACGACGGTGGCTCGACAGGCAGGCGACGCCTGGCTCCTGACCGGACACAAATGGTTCTGCTCGGCACCGATGAGCGACGCGTTCCTGGTGCTCGCGCAGACGGATGCCGCCATCGGCTGCTTCCTCGTGCCGCGCATGCTCGACGACGGAACCCGCAACGTCTTCCACATCCAGCGGCTGAAGAACAAGCTCGGCAACCGGTCGAACGCGTCGAGCGAGGTCGAGTTCGACGGCACCGTAGGGTACGCCGTCGGAGAGCCGGGAAGGGGCATCCGCACGATCATCGAGATGGTCGCTCGCACCCGACTGGACTGCGTGCTCGGCACAGCGGCCGGCATGCGCCAGAGCGTCGCAGAGGCCGCTTGGCATGTGCGCCACCGTTCCGCGTTCGGTCGCACGCTGATCGACCAGCCTCTGATGCGCAACGTCATCGCCGACCTCGCACTGGAGTCGGAGGCGGCGACCGCGCTGGGGCTGCGGCTGGCGCGAGCGCACGACGAGGATGCCTCAGACACCGAGGTCGCGTTCCGCCGTCTGGCGACAGCCGTCGCCAAGTACTGGATCTGCAAGCGCGGACCCGGTCACGCCTACGAGGCGCTGGAGTGCCTGGGCGGAAACGGCTACACCGAGGACTACCCGCTGGCACGCCGCTATCGCGAACAACCGGTCATGGCCGTGTGGGAGGGCTCGGGAAACGTCATGGCGCTCGACATCCTCAGGGTGCTGTTCAGGGAACCGGATGCCGTCGCCGCCGTCCGTGACGAGCTCGCGTCCGCCGCGTCCGCCGACCGTCGTCTCGCCGAGGCGCTGCGCTCGATCGACGAGCGGCTCGCACAGGCATCCGGCCGGGAACCGGATGACGTCGCCTTCGACGCCCGCCGTCTCGCCGAGGACCTCGCGGTCGCGCTTCAAGCCGCGGTGCTCATCAAGGGTGCACCGGATGCCGTCGCCGACGCGTTCTGCGCCTCTCGCCTCGCGGGCGACCGCGGGGCGCTGTACGGCACACTCCCGTCGGGCGTCGACGTGGAGGCGATCCTGGCCCGCGCCTGACGCGTGCCGGTTCTCGGGCTAGCGCACCCGACCGACGTTCCGGCCCCTCCTAGACTTCACGATGTGCGCATCGACATCGTGACGATATTCCCCGCGATCTTCGACGCCCTCGACATCTCGCTGCTCGGCAAGGCCAGGCAGAACGGCATCATCGATCTGCGCGTGACCGACCTGCGCACGTACACGCACGACCGTCACCGCACGGTCGACGACACGCCCTACGGCGGCGGCGCCGGAATGGTCATGAAACCGGAGCCATGGGGGGAGGCCTTGGACGCCATTCTTGGCGTCCAAGATGTGCAGAGTGCCGTTCTCGACGGCGATCCCGTCGTCATCTTCCCGTCTCCCGCGGGCGAGGTCTTCACGCAGCGCATGGCGAGGCATCTGGCCGAGGAGGAGCACCTCGTGTTCGGATGCGGACGCTACGAGGGCATCGACCAGCGCGTCTTCGACGACGCGCATTCCCGTGCACGCGTGCGGCTGGTCAGCCTCGGCGACTACGTCCTCAACGGAGGAGAGGTGGCAGCACTCGCCATGGTGGAGGCGATCGCGCGGCTCATCCCCGGGGTGGTCGGCAATCCGCAGAGTCTGGTCGAGGAGTCCCACGAGGACGGCCTCCTCGAGTACCCGTCGTACACGAAACCGCCCGTCTGGCGCGGTCGCGAGGTGCCCTCCGTGCTGCTCAGCGGCAACCACGGGGCGATAGCGGCGTGGCGGCGTGAGCAGCAGCTGGAGCGCACTCGGCGCGTGCGTCCCGATCTGCTCAGCGAGGACTGAGCACTCGCATCACGCCCTCGGCGAACTCCTCCGCCTTCCCAGCCGACGCGCAAGGCCGGCGCCTAGCCTTGCCGCATGGCGCTCCGCAGGGCTCTTCTGAGATGGCAGTTGTTCGCCGTCCCGGTGCTGCCGCTCTGGCTCCTGGTGGGCTTCGGAGTCTTCGGCGGCGGGGCCGGCGGGTTCTTCCTGCTCTTCCTCGGCTCCGGGGTGCTTTTCGTCTTTCTCGCTGTGCTTGCCGGGCTCACGAGGTTGCGTCCTCGTGTGCGCGAGGAGAGGGCGCTCGGCTGGTGGGATGTCGCAGCCACCCTCGCCTTCCATCTCGCCCTCGTGGGCCTCGGCTTCTTCGGTGCGACGGGCCTCGCGTTCGGCCTCACCGCCGTCGTGCTCGGCATCGGAATGTTCTGGCTCACGCTATGGGAGCTCGTGCACGAGTGGAGTGATCGGGTCTCATCGGCCGTGGCACGCGCGTCCGCCCATCCCGGTGCGCCGCAGCAACCGGCCGACGAGCCGCGTCGGCGTCGTGGACCGGACGACGGCGACGTCATCATCGTGCACGAGCCGGGTCGCTGAGCGCTGCCGCCGGTACTGCCCGGCGGCGTTTTGTCCGGGCATCCGCTTCGTGGCAGAATGGAAGACCGTGCCGCGGCACGTGCTCTGCCTCCGGGGAGTCACGCACTGCGCTTCGTCGAGAAGCGCGAACGGCGCATCATCCACATTCTTCATCCACTTGATCCGCGTTCGACCGGTGGCGGACGCAGAGAGCGAATCATCATGCACATCCTCGACGCCGTCGACGCCGCCTCGCTGCGCAGCGACATCCCCGAGTTCCGTCCGGGCGACACCGTCAAGGTGCACGTCAACATCACCGAGGGCAACCGTTCTCGCATCCAGGTCTTCCAGGGTGTCGTCATCGCCAGGAGCGGCGAGGGCGTGCGCGAGACCTTCACCGTGCGCAAGGTCAGCTTCCAGGTCGGCGTGGAGCGCACCTTCCCGGTGCACTCGCCGGTGATCGACCACATCGAGGTCGTCACCCGAGGCGACGTGCGCCGCGCCAAGCTCTACTACCTGCGCGAGCTGCGCGGCAAGAAGGCCAAGATCAAGGAGAAGCGCGAGGCGTAAACCGCGCTTTCCGCGCATCACGACCCGAGCTCCCGCCCCCTTATCGCGGCTCCGCCGCTCACCGGCTCACTCGGCTCGGCCAGGCGACCAAGGTCGCCCGGCTCTCGCCTCAGTCGCCGATATGATGGGGCGGGAGCTCAGGTCGTTCGAGGGGCCGGCTCGAGTGTTCGAGGGCGGGAATTCACACACAGATGACAGACGAATCTCTGCCCGGCCGGCACGACGAGTCCCTGTCGAGGCGGTCAGACCGCGCCGCATCGGAGAAGAAGACCAAACAGCGCAGCATCAAGTACTTCCTGCGCGACCTGCTGATCATCTTCCTGGTCGCGATCCTCGTCTCGTTCCTGATCAAGACGTTCATCGTCCGGTCGTTCTACATCCCCTCCGGCTCCATGGAGAACACGCTCCAGATCAACGACCTCATCATCGTGAACGAGCTCGAGCCGAACCTCATGCCGATCCATCGCGGCGACGTGGTCGTCTTCACCGATCCGGGCGGATGGTTGCCCCCGTCGACCGAGAAGCAGACGAACACGAACCCGATCGAGTGGGCGCTCTCGCTGATCGGGCTGGCCGCTCCGGACAGCGACGACCACCTGGTCAAACGCGTGATCGGCGTCCCGGGCGACCACGTCTCGTGCTGCAACGCGCTCGGCCAGCTGAGCGTGAACGGATCCCCGCTCAACGAGCCGTACATCAAGCTGCCGCCCGGCGAGAACGAGGCTGCGTCGCTGCACTTCAAGGTCACCGTTCCCAAGGGGGATCTGTGGGTGATGGGCGACAATCGTTGGGATTCTCAGGACTCCTCGCGCAACCAGAACCTGCCGGGGAAGGGGTTCGTACCCGAGAAGGATGTCGTCGGCCGAGCCATCCTGATCAGCTGGCCGATCAGCCATTGGACCTGGCTCTCGAATTATCCGGACGTGTTCCGCGGCGTCGAGGACACCAAGAAGTAACGTCGAAGGCGTGGCAGTGAAAGCAACGGATGCCCCCACGTGGGTCGACGCGGCTCCGGCCGAGAGCGCACCGGCGCGCTCTGCGGTGAAGCCCGCGCGCAAGCGCAAACGGCTTCCCGCCCCCAATTACCGGTTCGAGACCGAGTTGCACACTGCGGGAAGCGCCGTCGTGATCGGATGCGACGAGGTCGGCCGCGGTGCACTCGCCGGGCCGGTGGCCGTCGGCATGGTCGTCGTCGACGCCGAGGTCGGCCGCTGGCCGAAGGGTCTGCGCGATTCCAAGCTGCTGCTGGAGCCCAAGCGCGAGGAGCTCGCGCCGCTGTGCATGCGGTGGGTGCGCCACCACGCTGTGGGTCTCGCATCCGCCGAGGAGATCGACAGGTACGGCATCATGGCCTGCCTCGGCATGGCCGGAGCACGGGCGTTCGCGGCTCTGCAGGCCGCCGGTGCGCCGCTTACGGCGGGCACGATCATCCTCGACGGCAACTACGACTACCTCTCCAGGGCGCTTCCGGTGCGAGTTCCCGTCGTGTCGCGCATCAAGGCAGACCAGTCCTGTGCGTCGGTCGCCGCGGCGTCCGTGATCGCGAAGGTGCACCGCGACGCGATCATGATCGAGCAGGATGCCGTGATCCCCGGCTACGCCTGGGCGAGCAACAAGGGGTACGCGAGCGAGGCGCACTTCGAGGCGATCGATCGGCTCGGCCCGAGCGCACTGCACCGTCGAACCTGGCTGCACCGCGAACGCAGAGAGGTGCAGCTGGAGCTCGATCTCGGCGAGGACGCGACCCTCGACGTCTCGGCTGCGGCCGACGCGGACGAGACCGCGGCCTGACCTGGAACACCCTTAGACTTGTCGGAAATGGACGAGGACGAATTCGACGACTACGACCGCGAGGTCGAGCTTGCCCTGTACCGCGAGTACCGCGACATCGTCTCGCAGTTCAAGTACGTGATCGAGACCGAGCGCCGGTTCTACCTGGCGAACGAGGTGGAGTTCGTGCGTCGCGACACCGCGAACGACTTCTACTTCGAGATCACCATGCACGACGTCTGGGTCTGGGATGTCTACCGCGCCGACCGATTCGTGAAATCCGTTCGCGTGCTCACGTTCAAAGACGTCAACATCGAGGAGCTCTCCAGCAAGGAGTTCGAGCTCCCGAAGGAACTCGCGCTCGACGAGTAGGCGTCCGACGCGGGCTCCGTCCCCAAGGTGACGCGGCTGCGCTTCTCCACAGTTCAAGCGCGCGACTTCCCGGTCACAGGCTCGCCCGGAACCGGGTTGTCCCGATAGAGCCGTCTTCAGCGATTTCGGATGCCTTCCTCCCGCCACGCTTGCGGTGGAGGCGACCGATGGCGAAGAAGGATGAACTGGGCAGGCGCGGCGAGGAGCTCGCGGTCCGCTACCTGAAGGCGCGCAGCTACCGGGTGATCGCGCGCAACTGGCGGTGCCCGCAGGGTGAGATCGACATCGTGGCCGAGCGTCGGGGCGAGGTGGCGGTCGTCGAGGTCAAGACGCGTTCATCGACGGTGTACGGGCATCCGTTCGACGCGATCACCCCGGTGAAGGCCGCCAGGCTGCGTCTGCTCGCCGGCATCTGGTGCGAGGCTGCCGAACATCCTCCTGGCGCGTTGCGCATCGACGCGATCGCCGTGCTGGCACCGGCAGGCATCGCCGATCGAGATGTCGTCATCGAGCACCTGATCGGGGTGTGCTGATGGCGATCGCGCGCACGAAGGGGATCGCCCTGGTCGGACTCACTCCGTATGTCGTCGACGTCGAGGCCGACATCTCGCCCGGGCTCCCGGCCTTCTCGGTGATCGGGCTACCGGATGCCGCGCTCGGCGAGTCCCGCCATCGCGTTCGGGCCGCCGCGTCGAACTCGGGCCTGCCGATCACCTCGCGCAAGCTCACGGTCAGCCTGTCGCCCGCGGCCCTTCCCAAACACGGCAGCGGATTCGACCTCGGCGTGGCGCTGGCCGCCCTAGCAGCGGCAGGAGACGTGCCGCCGGACTCCGTGGCATCCACGGTCCATCTCGGCGAGCTCGGGCTCGACGGCAGGCTGCGACCCACCCCCGGCGTGCTTCCCGCGGTCATCGGAGCCGCTCGCGCAGGTCTCGGGCGAGTGATGGTTCCCTCCGCGAACGCGGAAGAGGCGCGGCTCGTGCCCGGCATGGAGGTCATCCCGGTGGCGTCGCTGCGGGATGCGGCGATCCGGCACGGGGCCGAGCTCGACCCGGTTCCCGTCGAGGCATGGGCGTCGACAGCGGTTCCGGATGACACCGGTGCGGCGCACGCGGATCTCGCCGAGGTCGTCGGCAACGACGAGGCGATCGAGGCACTCATCATCGCCGCGGCGGGCGGACACCACATGTTCCTGCTCGGACCACCAGGTGCGGGAAAGACGATGCTCGCGGAACGGCTGCCGGGGCTTCTTCCCGATCTCGACACGGATGCCTCGCTCGAGGCCACCTCGATCCGCTCGCTGTCCGGTGGCTCGGTCACCGGCCTCGTGACCCGGCCACCCTTCGAAGCACCGCATCACACCGCGACGGCTGCGGCGATCGTGGGTGGCGGCAGCGGCCAGATCCGTCCAGGAGCCGCGGTGCGGGCCGCACACGGCGTGCTCTTCCTCGACGAGGCGCCGGAGTTCCCGAGCTCGGTGCTCGACGTTCTGCGGCAGCCGCTGGAGTCGGGCGAGATCCGCATTCACCGTGCGAACGCGACGGCGACGTTTCCCGGCCGGTTCCAGCTCATCATGGCAGCCAACCCGTGTCCGTGCGGACAGTACAACGTCGGCGACGGCGATTGCACGTGCGCTCCCTCCGCCATCCGACGGTATCTGGGCAAGATCTCCGGCCCGTTGCTCGACCGGGTCGACATCCGCCTCGGGGTTCGCCGTGTGACGGCGGCGCAGCTGAAGCTCGCGTCCGAAACGCCCCGCACGAGCACGGCCGATGCCCGGGCCAGGGTCGTCCTAGCACGGGAAGCGGCCGCTGCTCGCCTGGCGGGCACACCATGGAACGCCAACGCTCAGGTGCCGGGTTCCTGGCTGCGAGAGAGCGCCCGGATGCTTCCCCGCGGTGCGACGTGCGCGCTCGACCGGGCTCTGGAACGCGGCGCGATCACGATGCGCGGCTACGACCGGTCGCTGCGGCTCGCGTGGTCGATCGCCGACGTCGCAGGAGCCGAGCATCCCAGCGCCGAGCACATCGGCACCGCCCTCTATCTCAGAAAGGGAATCGCGAGATGACCGTCTTCGGACTCGACGAGTCGCACGTGCGAGAGCTCGTGACGGGCGTCTCCGCCGTCCAGAAGAGCGATCTCGACGATCGCGAGGTGGCTGACCGCTTCGCACGGGCAGCCTGGTCCGTGATCACGGAACCGGGCGACGGAACGGCCGGCGCCCTTGTCGCCGAGCGCGGCGCCGCCGAGGCGCTGCGTTTCGCGCTTCGTGATGCGCAGAGCAGCCGTGCGACGGAGCAGAGTACTCGAGCGGCCGAAGGGGTGGCCGGGCCGCTCCCGCTGGCGGCGACGCCGCTCGCATCGTCTCACACGCCGCGTGGGCCGGATCACCCGGCGGCGGACGCGGAGGAAACGAGCCAGCTGAAGGCTGGGCTCGACCGCTGGCGGCCTCGGATGCGCTCGGGCGATGTGGAACGCGCTCTGCTGCTCGCCGCGCGCGTCGGAGCACGGATGCTCGTGCCCGGCACCGATCGCGGTCCATGGCCCGGCGGCGCCGACGACCTCGGTCCGCACGCACCGATCGCGTTGTGGGCCCGCGGAGACGCCACTCTCCTCGCTGAGGAGCGTGCCGGTGTGGCGCTCGTCGGTGCCCGTGCAGCTACAGGTTACGGCGAGCACATCGCAGGTGAGGCATCGGCGGGACTCGTCGGTCTCGGATACGCGATCGTGTCGGGAGCGGCCTACGGCGTCGACGGCATGGCGCACCGCGCGGCGCTGGCGGCGGGCGGACTCACGCTCGCGTTCCTCGCAGGTGGCGTCGACCGCTTCTACCCGGCGGGCCATGACGACCTCCTGCGTCGCATCACGGAGCACGGACTGGTGCTTTCCGAACTGCCGTGCGGCGCGGCACCCACAAAATGGCGATTCTTGCAGCGAAATAGGTTGATCGCGGCGTGCAGCGATGCGACCGTGGTCGTCGAGGCCGGAGCCCGATCGGGTTCGCTCAACACAGCCGGCCACGCGTCGTCCCTGGGAAGACCGCTCGGTGCCTTTCCGGGACCGGTCACCTCTCCCGCCTCGGCCGGATGCCACCGGCTGTTCCGCGAGTACGACGCCGTGTGCGTCACGAACGCCAGGGAGATCGCTGAGCTCGTCGGGCGGCCGAGCGGGGCAGCAGTCGCGGCGGCCGGTGCCGATCCGGACGGCGCTGCATGCGATGATCAGCTGACCGAACGCAGTGCAGCGGGCGACAACGGGCCCAGGGACAGCCCGGAGACGGTGCGAGTGCTCGACGCTCTCGCCACGAGGGTGTCGCGCACGCCGGGGGACATCGCCGCCCGATCCGGCCTGGCGGTGGGCGCCGTCATCGGAGTGCTCGGAACGCTGGAGGTCGAGGGCAGGGTACGGGACGACGCCGCCGGGTGGCGGGCGGTTCCGCGCCGCGCCTGACCCCGAGAGGCAGGAGGCGAGGCCAAGCTGGAGACATGTCGTGGGACGAGGCGATCGCAGACTTCGAGTCGCACCTTCGCACCGAGCGCGGATACTCCCCGAGCACCGTGCGCGCGTACGGCTCGGATCTGCGATCGCTCGCCCAATTCGCCGAACACGACGGGACGACGACGCCCGCGGCTGCGGGTCTTCCGCTGCTACGGGACTGGCTTTGGAAGTCGCAGCAGGACGGGCTCGCGAAGGCGTCGATTGCCCGTCGGGCCGCAGCAGCACGCGGGTTCACCGCCTGGCTGGAACGTTCGGGCGCGACTCCGGCGGACGCCGGCCGTCGCCTCCGCGCTCCGAAGGCGGACCGCAAGCTTCCGCGGGTGGTCACGCGAGACCAGGCGTCCGATCTGTTCGATCGTCTGAAGGAAAGGGCAGGCGGGGGCGCGCCGGGTGCCCTGCGCGACCTTGCCGTCGTCGAGCTGCTGTACGCATCCGGACTTCGTGTCTCCGAATTGACCGGCATCGACGTCGACGACGTCGACCTGGACCGCCTCACGGTTCGCGTCACGGGCAAGGGATCGAAGGAGCGCGTCGTGCCGTTCGGCGTGCCCGCGTTGAATGCCATCGTCGACTACCTGCGAACGGCGCGTCCAGCGCTCGCAGCCGGGTCAGAGCCCGCGGCGCTCTTCCTCGGCGCCCGTGGCGGGCGGCTCGGCACGAGGACCGTGTACCGCCTTGTCGCTTCGCTGCTCGAAGAGCTGCCAGGCTCAGGACCTTCCGGCCCACATACACTGCGGCACACGGCGGCGACGCACCTCCTCGACGGCGGAGCCGACCTCCGCGCCGTGCAGGAGTTGCTCGGCCATGCCAGCCTCGGCACCACCCAGATCTACACCCACGTATCGGCAGAGCGGCTCAAGGAGACGTACCAGCGGGCGCACCCGCGCGCCTGAGGCCTCGACTTTCAGCGCAACGGCAACAGCACGGCGCGCGGTACACCGCCGAAGAACCGCATCGGCGAAACGTACTCGCCGGCCACGCGCACGCCGAGGTGGATGCAGGTGCCGTCGCAGTGCCCGCCCCTGCCGACGACACCGAGCGCATCGCCGCGAGTGACGGCATCCCCGACCGCCACCGTCGTGATCAACGGCTCGATGCTGATCAACACCCCCTGTGACGTCTCCACGGTGACCGTGGGCCGGTCGACGACCACGCCCGCGAACCGCACCGTGCCCGACTCCGGGGCCAGGACGGGGTCACCGGGTCTTGCGGCGATATCGATGCCGCGATGTCCCGCCGAGTATCGCGAGGCCGGCGCTTCGAACGGGCGGATGACCGCGCGTGAACCGGCGATCGGCCACACCCAGTTGCCACCACCCGTTTCCTCGACGCCGGGCGCAGACGACGAGGCGAGAGGCACGGCAGACAGGAGAGGGCTCGCGCCCGCCGGTTCGGGGGTACCGGTGAGCGCGAGCGCCAGAGCCGCCGCCGCGACGGCGCTCACCGCTCGGGTTGCGGTGGTGCTGCGCGGCGACGACATGACGTGATCCTGACACCGCGAAGAGGCTCGGAACGCCGCCACCAGCCCCGCTGTGGATTGACGACCGGTCGCGGCGACGGGGGAGGGGAAGTCCGAGTCCTGGGCCCCGTGGGGTGTTAGCGTGCTAACTGTTGGCGTGCCAACGAGAGAGCGAGGGGGCGATCTCGATGTCAGACAGTCAGACGAACGAGCGGGAGCAGGCAGAGGGAGTGCGGGCCGCAGCCGCGAGTTCCAAGATGGGTACCGCGCATACCGGCAAGGTGCTCGGTGTCACGATCTCCGCCGCACTGGGCGGGTTGCTGTTCGGATTCGACACGTCGGTGATCAACGGCGCGGTCGACTCGATCCAGCACACGTTCAACCTGGGATCCGCGGCCATCGGTTTCACGGTCGCCATCACGTTGATCGGTTGCGCGGTCGGCGCCTGGTTCGCCGGGCAACTCGCCGATGCCTGGGGTCGCAAGTCCGTCATGGTGCTCGCCGCACTGCTGTTCGTGGCGAGCTCGATCGCATCCGGACTCGCGTTCGCCGACTGGTTCCTCATGCTCTGGCGGTTCATCGGCGGCCTCGCGATCGGCATCGCCTCCGTGATCGCGCCGGCCTACATCGGTGAGATCGCGCCGGCGAAGCTGCGCGGCGGTCTCAGTTCGCTGCAGCAGCTCGCCATCACGCTCGGCATCTTCCTCGCTCTGCTGTCGGATGCCGCGCTCGCAGGCTCGGAGGGCAACGCGATGCGTGCGCTCTGGTTCGGACTTCCGGCCTGGCGCTGGATGCTCCTGGTCGGCGTGGTCCCCGCGGTGGTCTACGGCATCCTCTCGCTCTCCATCCCCGAATCGCCGCAGTACCTGCTGCGCAAGGGCCGGCGGGATGACGCGAGAACCGTCGTGCGCGACGTGACAGGCGCCATCGACATCGACAAGCGCATCGACGAGATCGAGGAGAGCCTCGAGAGCGAACGGCGCGCCCGCTACCGCGACTTACGCGGCAAGGCGCTCGGGTTGCAGCCGATCCTGTGGGTCGGAATCGGCATGGCCGCGTTCCAGCAGCTGGTCGGCATCAACGCGATCTTCTACTACTCGACGACTCTGTGGAAGTCGGTCGGATTCAGTTCCAGCGACTCGTTCGTCACCTCCGTCATCACCTCGGTGATCAATGTGGTGCTCACGTTCGTGGCGATCCTGTTCGTCGACAGGGTCGGACGAAAGGCGCTGCTGCTCTGGGGCTCCGCCGGGATGTTCGTCGGGCTCGTGCTGGCTGCGATCTCGTTCTCGCAGGCGCACACCTCGGGCAGTACGGTGACTCTTCCGCAGCCGTGGGGTGTGATCGCCCTGATCGGTGCGAATCTGTTCGTCATCTTCTTCGCCGCCACCTGGGGCCCGGTGATGTGGGTCGTGCTCGGCGAGGTCTTCCCGAACAAGATCCGCGGGCTCGGGCTCGGCATCGCGGCGGCGTTCAACTGGGTCTTCAACTTCCTCGTCACGCTGCTCTTCCCGATCCTCAGCCAGGCCGTCGGGCTGGGCTGGGTGTACGGGGGCTTCGCCCTGTTCGCGGCACTGTCGTTCTGGTTCGTGTTCTCCGCCCTGCCGGAGATCACCGGGCTCGAGCTCGAGGACAAGTCCAAGCTCGACCGCCTGCACCGCGAGCGCGCCGAGGCCGCCTGAAGACCGAGGGGCCGTCCCTCGACTGCTATGATTGTGGGGCACCCCGCTGAGTCGGGGTGACTACGCGCGCCCGTTCGCCGGCGGAGCCCCGATGACTCGGGATCTTCGCGAATCGGCACAGGAATCCTTCGGTCTTCGACTCCGGTCGGGGCGGATGCCTGTCGAGCGCCAGGCGCGGGGCCGTCCGGCTCTCGCGAAGAAACCGACCAAGGCATCCTGCCGCCCTGAAGCCGCGGAGCCTTGAGACAAGGAGAACGGCCATGGCCGTCGTCACCATGCGCCAGCTGCTCGACAGCGGCGTGCACTTCGGACACCAGACCCGGCGCTGGAACCCGAAGATGAAGCGCTTCATCCTCACGGAGCGAAGCGGCAGCTACATCATCGACCTGCAGCAGTCCCTCGCCTACATCGACAAGGCCTACGACTTCGTCAAGGAGACCGTCGCCCACGGCGGCACCGTGCTGTTCGTCGGCACCAAGAAGCAGGCCCAGAACGCCATCGCCGAGCAGGCGCAGCGCGTAGGCCAGCCGTACGTCAACCAGCGTTGGCTGGGCGGTCTGCTCACGAACTTCCAGACCGTGTCGAAGCGTCTCGCACGCATGAAGGAGCTCGAGGAGCTCGACTTCGAGGGCACCACCAGCGGCTTCACCAAGAAGGAGCTGCTGATCAAGAAGCGCGAGCTCGACAAGCTGCACAAGTCCCTCGGCGGCATCCGCAACCTGAGCAAGACCCCGAGTGCGATCTGGGTGGTCGACACCAAGAAGGAGCACCTCGCCATCGACGAGGCGCGCAAGCTCGGTATCCCGGTGATCGCCATCCTCGACACCAACTGCGACCCCGACGAGGTTCAGTACCCGATCCCGGGCAACGACGACGCGATCCGCTCCGTGTCGCTGCTCACCCGCATCGTGGCCGACGCCGCGGCCGAGGGCCTCATCCAGCGTCACCAGAAGCCCGAAGAGGGCGAGGAGGGCGCTGAGCCGCTGGCCGAGTGGGAGCGCGAGCTGCTCGAGACCGGTGACGGTGCGGTGCAGTCCAGCGCCGAGACCGCCAAGGTCGCCGACGCCGACCTCGCAGAGGGCAAGGCGGAGGCCGCAGCCATCGGCGACGAGGAGGCCGAGCAGGTCGAGGCCACCGAGTCCGAGGCGGATGCCGAGGGCGCGGATGCCGAGGCCGAGGCTGTCGTCGAGGCGGATGAGGCCGCCGAGGGCGCTGCCGCCGAAGCCAAGTAACCCACCCTTCCTTCTCTTCTTTCAGGAGTTCACACCACCATGGCAAACGTCAGCATCGCCGACATCAAGGCGCTGCGCGAGCAGCTCGGCACCGGCATGGTCGACACCAAGAAGGCGCTCGAGGAGGCCGATGGCGACATCGAGAAGGCCACCGAGATCCTGCGCCTGAAGGGTGCAAAGGGCAACGCCAAGCGTGCGGATCGCTCCACCAGCGAGGGCCTCGTGACGGCTCGCGAGCACGGCGGCCGCGCCTACATGCTCGAGCTGAACTGCGAGACCGACTTCGTCGCGAAGAACGACAAGTTCATCGCCCTCGCGGGCGGTGTCGAGGAGGCCGTCGTTCAGGCGGGCGCCACCACGCTCGAGGAGGCGCTGGCAGCACCTGCCGCCACCAAGACCGTGGCCGACGTCATCAACGACGAGGCAGCGATCCTCGGCGAGAAGGTCGAGCTGCGCCGCTTCGCGAGCCTCGACGGCGACGCGTTCTCGATCTACCTGCACCGCACGTCGAAAGACCTGCCTCCGCAGGTCGGCGTCATCCTCGCCTACACGGGCGACGACGCGGACACGGCGCGCAGCATCGCGCAGCACATCTCGTTCGCGAACCCCGAGTACCTCACGCGCGACGACGTTCCGGCCGAGAAGGTCGAGAACGAGCGCCGCATCGTCGAGGAGATCTCACGCAACGAGGGCAAGCCGGAGGCCGCTCTGCCGAAGATCATCGAGGGTCGCCTCGGTGCCTACTTCAAGCAGGTCTCGCTGCTCGACCAGGACTACGCGAAGGACAACAAGCTGACCGTCGGCAAGGTCGCGTCCGACGCAGGCATCACGATCACCGGTTTCGCCCGGTTCAAGGTCGGCGCTTAAGCACAGTGAAGGGGAGTCCGGATCGTCCATCGATCCGGACTCCTTTTCTGTGTGTCCCGGCCCAGCCGGCCGCCATTACGTTAGATTCCGTACACGCTCGAGAAGGGACTCGCCACATGCCAACTGCCACGAGACGGAGGGTCCTTCTCAAACTGTCCGGTGAGGCGTTCGGCGGTGGCGCACTGGGAGTCAATCCCGACGTGGTGAGCTCCCTGGCCCGCGAGATCGCTCGGGCGGCCGAAGACGTCGAGGTCGCTGTCGTCGTCGGCGGAGGCAACTTCTTCCGCGGCGCGGAGCTGAGCCAGCGCGGCATGGACCGCGGACGCGCGGACTACATGGGCATGCTCGGCACGGTGATGAACGCGCTCGCCCTGCAGGACTTCCTCGAGCAGGCGGGAGCCGAGACGCGGGTGCAGTCGGCGATCAGCATGACCCAGGTGGCCGAGCCGTACATCCCGCGTCGCGCCGAACGGCACCTCGAGAAGGGTCGCGTCGTCATCTTCGGCGCAGGAGCCGGGCTGCCGTACTTCTCCACGGACACCGTCGCCGTGCAACGCGCGCTGGAGATCGGTGCGCACACCGTACTGATGGCCAAGAACGGCGTCGACGGCCTCTACAGCGACGATCCGCGCAAGAACCCCGAGGCGGTCAAGCTCGAGCGCATCACGTATCAGGATGCCCTCGTCCGCGACCTGAAGGCGATCGACGCGACGGCCCTCAGCCTGTGCCGCGACAACGCGATGCCGATGCAGATCTTCGGCATCGAGCCGGAGGGCAGCGTCACCGCGGCCATCCTGGGCAAGGAGATCGGCACCATCGTCGGCGGCTGAGCGCACGCCGGGCACCATAAGCTTG
Source organism: Humibacter sp. (assembly GCF_051954055.1). Taxonomy (NCBI): domain Bacteria; kingdom Bacillati; phylum Actinomycetota; class Actinomycetes; order Micrococcales; family Microbacteriaceae; genus Humibacter; species Humibacter sp. Next base: position 24,006 of record NZ_JBQCIE010000104.1, read on the forward strand.
AACCGACCCAACGAACGAAGGAGCGACAGGTGATCGCTGACTCACTCGCCACGGCGACGGAGCGCATGACGAAGGCCGTCGACGTGGCCAAGGACGACTTCTCGACGGTGCGCACGGGACGTGCGAACCCGCAGCTGTTCCAGCGCATCCTGGTGGACTACTACGGATCACCCACTCCGCTCGCGCAGCTTGCCTCGTTGCAGAACCCCGAGGCGCGCACGCTCATCATCACGCCGTACGACAAGTCGGCGTTGAAGGAGATCGAGAAGGCGATCGTCGCAGCCCCGAACCTCGGCGCGACGCCGAACAACGACGGCACGATCATCCGGGTCACCATGCCGGAGCTCAACGAGGAGCGGCGCAGGGAATATGTGAAGATCGTGCGCTCGAAGGCGGAGGACGCCCGGGTGTCCATCCGCAACATCCGTCGCAAGGCGAAGGACGAACTCGACGCGCTCAAGTCCGAGGTGGGCGATGACGAGGTCGCACGTGCCGAGAAGGAGCTCGAGTCGATCACGAAGAAGCACATCGACCAGGTCGACGACGCCCTCGGGCGCAAGGAAGCCGAACTCCTCGAGGTCTGAGCCTGAGATGACCCAGCCGCCCGACGCATCCCCGCCACCGCCGGAGGATGGCGCGCGTCACGGCGGTGGGGCGTCGCTGTTCGGGCGCCGCATCCGTGACCGCCGGGCCGACATCGAACGTCAGGTTCAGGCTCAGGTGCAGGCCACCAAGGCGCAGCTGGATGCCACCAACGAGAAGATCCAGCAGCGCACCGGCCGCAATCTCATCTTCGCGATCCTGATCGGGCTGGTCGGCGGCGCACTGCTGCTGGTCAGCCTGATCGTGGTCAAAGAGATCTTCATGGTCTTCGCCGCGGCGCTGGCCGGGTTCGCCGGATTCGAGTTCGCCACGGCACTGCGCATAGCGGGACTCCGGGTGCCGCGTGTCGCGCTCACGGTCGTGGGCGTCGTGCTCGTGCCCGCCGCCTACTACCTGCACGCCTCGGGGGAGTGGGTCGTCGCCATCGCGGGCATCCTGTTCCTCTGGCTGTGGCGCATCGCCGAGGACGTATCCCCTTCCAGACGCGTCGGGGGACCGGCGCTCGTGCGCGACCTCGTGGCATCCGCACTGGCCATCCTCTACGTGCCGTTCCTGGCATGCTTCTCGGTGCTGCTCGTCGCACAGCCTGACGGACAGTGGTGGACACTCGCGGCACTCATCGTCGTCGTGTCGGTGGACACCGGTGCGTACGCGGCGGGACTGTCGTTCGGCAAGCATCCGATGGCCCCGACGATCAGCCCGAAGAAGACCTGGGAGGGGTTCGCGGGAGCCGCGGCGACCGCACTCATCGCCGGCGTCGTGCTCGCCATCTTCATGCTCCACGCACCGTGGTGGTTCGGACTCGTGTTCGGCGCGCTCATCCTGGTCTCGGCGACCGTCGGCGACCTCACGGAGTCGCTGATCAAGCGCGACATCGGCATCAAGGACATGAGCTCATGGCTGCCGGGACACGGCGGTTTCCTCGACCGCCTGGACTCGATCCTGCCCTCTGTCGCACTCGCCTACGTGCTGTACGTCATCTTCGAGCCGCTGTTCAGCTAGCGCGAAGCGATCGGATGTCTGCGGGCCGCCACGCCCCGTCGGCTTGCTGTGAGGCAGACACCAACCCTTTTGAGAGAATAAGCCCGTGGCCACGTTTCCCACCGTCAAGCGCAGCAAACGCGGATACGACCCCGAAGAGGTCGATCGCTTCTTGCGGCTCGCCCGGCGCGCCTACGAGGGCGATCCCGACGTGCCCATGACGGCAGAGGACATCCGCCGCACCGGTTTCGCGCTTCAGCGCGGCGGCTACCAGGCCGACGTCGTCGACGGGGCGCTGGAGCGGCTCGAGGACGCCTTCGCAGCACGCGAGCGCACCGAGGCGCGACAGGAGCTGGGGGACCGCCGCTTCCTCGACGAGGCGCGCGGCACGGCGCAGGTCATCCTCAACCGGCTGGGCCGTCCGGAAGCACACCGGTTCGACCGCACGAGCATCTTCACCATCGGATACAACAAGCGCGAGGTCGATCGATTCGCGAAGCGGCTGGTTCGCTACTTCCGAGACGGCATGCCGATGTCTGTCGAAGAGGTGCGCACCGTGGTGTTCCGGCAGCAGCGACACGGCTATCGCGAAGCGCAGGTCGATCTCCTGCTGGATGCCGTCGTGGACGTCATGCTGGCCGTCCGGTGACGAGAGACGGCACTCGCAACCCGGAAAAACCGGCATTCAAGACGAATCGCATGGGATTCGCTTTTGTCCTTCGGGCGATCTTCGTTATCGTAGTGTGATCGTGGGCAGGCGAGTACGACACCTAGCAGAGCCTCCGACACCGACCCGAAGCACGGTGGAGGCGTTTGTTCAGCGACCCCAGTCCGCCCTCAGGGCAGAGCCGGTTCAGCACACCCGCCCCAGTGGCCGGCGATCGCAGTCGAGGTTACGTCGCAGCGCACGGCCGGTCGTTGTCGGGGTCGCCTTCCTCGCCGCCATCGGCTTCTTCCTGGTGAACATCGTCGACCCGTACTCCGGCGCCACCGCGTCGCCGGAGTTCGCCTCGGTGCACTCGAGGTTCCTCGACCAGCCCATTCAGAAGCTCGCCGTGTCGGGTAAGGCCAACGCCGAGACCGTCAGCATCGATTCCTTCAGCTCGAAGGCGGCGCCGAAGCCCGTCGTCAAGCCGACGGTCACCTCGTCGTCCTCGTCGGGCAGCGGCTCCTCGGGCGGTGCACCTGCCGCCGGCACGCCCGACCCCGGCAGCGCCCAGGCGTACGCGCAGAGCGTGCTGGCCTCTCAGGGCATGGGAGCCGACCAGTTCAACTGCCTCGTCGCGCTCTGGAACCGCGAGTCGCACTGGAACGTCTACGCATACAACTCGAGCACCGGTGCCTACGGAATCCCGCAGGCGCTGCCCGGCAGCAAGATGGCGTCGGCGGGTTCCGACTGGGCGACCAACTTCGTCACCCAGGTGAACTGGGGGCTGGGCTACGTCGACGGCCGGTACGGCACCCCGTGCGGCGCGTGGGACCACTCCGAGTCGACCGGCTGGTACTAGGCCCTCACAGAAGTCGCGGCCCTGAGGAAGGCTGGCCCATATCGCGGCTTCGCCGCTCACGGGCTCAATCGGCTCGGCCGCCCGCGCGAGCGCGCCCGGCTCTCGCCTCAATCGCCCATAGGCTGACGCCATGGAGTACGCGCTTCTGATCATCGCGGGCATCGTGGTGCTGGTCGCCGCCGCAGCGTTCTCCAAGAAGCTCGGCGTCGCCACGCCGATCCTGCTCGTCGTCATCGGCATCGGCTACTCCTTCATTCCGGGGGCGCCGCACCTCGCGCTGAACCCCCAAGTGGTTCTCGACCTGCTGCTGCCGCTTCTGCTCTACGCGGCGGCCGTGCAGGTGCCGATCGTCGACTTCCGGCGCAACCTCGGTGGCATCGGCATGCTCTCGGTCGTGCTGGTGGTCATCTCGGCCGTGGTGATCGGCTTCATCCTGTACGCGCTGCTGCCGCAGCTGAACCTCGCCGCCGCCATCGCGCTCGGGGCGGTCGTGAGTCCGACGGATGCCGTGGCCGCAACCGCGGTCGCCAAACGACTCGGCTTGCCGGCCAGAGACGTCACTCTCCTTGAGGGCGAGAGCCTGGTCAACGACGCGACCGCGCTGGTGCTGCTGAAGTCCGCGATCGCCGCCACGGCGGCATCCGTCAGCCTGTGGAGCGTTGCAGGGGACTTCGCCAAGTCCGTCGTCGTGGCGATCGTCGTCGGGCTGGTGATCGGTTTCGTCACGGTGTGGGTGCGTTCGAAGTTCTCGGAACCCGTGCTCGACACGGTCATCTCGTTCGTCGTTCCGTTCGCCGCGTTCATTCCCGCCGAGGCGTTGCAGGCGTCAGGCGCCCTCTCGGTCGTCGTCGCCGGGTTGTACTCGGGTCACCAGGCGGCGCGCAAGTTCCGCGCCCAGTCGCGGATCAGTGAGCAAGTGAACTGGCGAGTGATCGCGTTCGTGATCGAGAACGGTGTGTTCCTCATCATGGGCGGGCAGCTCGCCGGGCTCGTGCAGGAGTCGGTGAAGCATCCGGAGATCGGGCTGCGCGAGACGATCGCTCTCGGCTTGCTCGTGGTGGTCGTTCTGCTGTTCGTGCGTGCCCTGATCGTCGCGCCGGTGCTGTGGCGTATCCGCAGGGCGGCCAGCCGGGCCGACGACGGGCGGGAACGACTGTCGACGCTGCGAGACCGCATGAAGGCGTGGCGGGAGCGGTCCGACGACGACCGCACCCAGCAGCGCGCCGATCGCGCAGAGCACCGGATAGCCCAGCGGGATGCCGACATGGTCGACCTGCAGAAGAACAACGTCGGCTGGCGCGACGGAATCGTGCTCACCTGGGCCGGTATGCGCGGAGTCGTCACGCTGGCGGCCGCACAGTCGCTGCCGCAGGGCACGCCGTACCGCGCTCAGCTCGTCCTCATCGCATTCGTTGTGGCCATCGTGTCGCTTTTGGCGCAGGGCGGCACGTTGCCGTGGATCATCAGGCTGACCGGAGTGCGCGGAACGGATGCTGCAGCAGACACCCGAGAGCTGGCTTCGTTGCTCGACGAGATCGGCGAGGCGGCCGACAGGGCCATCGACGACGCCGACATCGATCTGCCGGAGGGACAGTCGGTCGATCCGGAGGTCGTGCAGCGGATTCGCGACGACATCGGGGTGCTCGCTGAGTCGACGTGGGAACGCGCGGCCATTCGCGAGGGCCGCAGTCCCGTCGGGCCGCACGCCCAATACGGGCTGCTGCTGCGCATCGCCATCGATGCTCAGCGAGAGGCACTGCTGGAGGCGCGGTCGAAGGGCGCATACCCCTCGCGTGTGCTCGGCAGGGCACAGGCGCTGCTCGACCAGGAGGAGGCACGCCTGGAGCGCCGGGACGTGAGTGACTGAGGCCGCGCACCGGGCGTCGTGGAGTGACCGAATCGTAGAATGGGCGGATGCCGCGCAACAATCGACCCCGCAAGCGCGGCTCCTCCGGGCACTCTGATCACGGCGACCTGAGCCGCCTCTTGGACGGCTGGCGGCGCACCGAGGTGCGCAGGGGACGCGAGTGGAATGTGCAGCCGGTGGGCGAGGCATCCGCCGTGAAGAGCTACACCTGTCCCGGTTGCGGTGGTGTCGTCGCGCCCGGCGTGGCGCACCTCGTCGTGTGGCGTGCGGACGGCGTGACGGGCGACGCCGCCGACCTCGAGGCCAGAAGGCACTGGCACAGCGGATGCTGGCGGATCGCCTGATCACCTGAGGTCTCGATACGGCGCGCGTCAGCGCGCGCCTACTCGACCTGAGTTGTGGGGGGGGCAGCACACGCCCGGGGGAACCCACAAAAAGGCGGGGGGGGGGGGCAGCCTGGTGTGGTGTGTTGTTTTTCTTCTGTGTTTTTTTTTTTTTTTTTTTTTTTTTTTTAACTTTTTTTTCTTTATCACCGCGCCTGCGGGGCCCCCCCCCCCCCCCCCCCCCCCCCCCCCCCCCCAACTCAGGTCG
>NZ_JBQCIE010000105.1:0-72740 GCF_051954055.1 Humibacter sp.
TGGCCGAGACGGGCGCGAAAGTCGCACTCGTCGACGCAGATCTGCGCTTGCCCAAGATCGCCGAATACATGGGCATCGAGGGTGCGGTCGGTCTCACGGATGTGCTCATCTCCCGCGCAGAGCTCGCCGACGTTATGCAGAAGTGGGGCCGCGGTCAGCTGTATGTCCTGCCGTCGGGGCGCGTTCCCCCGAATCCGAGCGAGCTTCTGGGCTCGCGCTCTATGGCAAAGCTGCTCGAAGCGCTCACCGAGACATTCGACTACGTCTTGCTCGACACCCCGCCGCTGCTCCTGGTCACCGACGCCGCGGTTGTCAGCAAGATGACCGGCGGAGCGATTCTGGCCGTGGCATCCGGTAGGACCAAGAAGAACGAGCTCGCCGGCGCGGTGCGCGCGCTAGAGCACATTGGAAGTCGGCTCGTGGGCATGGTCATCACCATGCTTCCCACGAAGGGACCGGACTCGTACGGCTACGGCCAATATGGCTACGGAGTGGACCACGAGCTGGCCGAGGAAAGCGCCGAAGCGCCCCGACCGTCCCGAAGAGCCGCCCGGGCATGAGTACATTCCGCATTTTGACGGTGTGCACCGGCAACGTCTGCCGTTCTCCGCTGGCCGAGCAGTTGCTTCGCGCCGAACTCGCGGATCTGGAAGTGGAGGTGACCAGCGCCGGCACGGAGGCGTTGGTTGGACGTCCGATGGATGAGCGTGCCGCGCGTTACTCGGAGCAGTTCGGTGCTATCACTTCCACGCACCGGGCACGACAACTGACTGTGGAGCACCTTCGTGACGCCGACCTAGTACTGACGGCTGCTCGCGAGCATCGCCGCAAGGTCGTGGAGACGTTGCCGCGCGCCTCGCAGTTCACCTTCACGATGCGCGAGTTTGCACGGCTGCTCGATACGCTCAACGTCGACGACCTGGCCGAGATCGCGGCAACGAGCGATGCGGCCGAGCGGGCGACCACACTCATCGGCATCTTGGCTTCGAACCGCGGGGTCGCTGAGCCTTTGGAGAACCCCGACGACGATGACATCGTCGACCCCTACCGTCAGAACGACGACGTCTATGCAGAGTCCGCTCACGTCACCGCTGATACCGCACGTTCGATCGCATCCGGAGTTCGTCGTGCTGTGGCGGCGTTCGCCAAGGAGTAACCCGTGGCGAGGCAGGGACGGAGTCGTGTTCCCGGGTTTCCGTCCGGTGCTGGACGGCGCTGGGCGATCGCCGGAATCATAGCGTTCGTCATCGTCGACCTTGTTCTCGTCGGGTGGGCCATGAGTTCGGTGCACGCAACGCAATCGGGCGAGAAAACTCTGCCCTCCCCATCCGCCGCGCACACCACGACTCCTCGCCCCACTCCCAGAGCAACAACCACCCCGCAGGCCGCCGTCCCCAACGCAGTGGCACCCACTCGCGTTCTGGCAGCCCTGGATGACACGGTGGCCTGGCGTGCCACGACGGGAGCGTGCCCGGCCACTCCTGCGACGTTGGAGCACACCAGTGATGGTGGTGCAACGTGGAAGCCATCGGATGCCGCCGGCCCCACAGGGGCGTCGTCCGTGCTCCGCATCACAGTGGCGTCGAGCACGGAGGCAGCGGCCATCACCCTCGACAAGACCAACTGTGCGCCGCAGTACATCCGCACGTACGTCTCCGGTGACAACTGGGCGACGTACTCGGATCAGCTCGGTGGGTCCTGGTACCTCGAGCCCGCGACTCCGACCGCCGTGCACGCCCCGAACGGCGACGTAACGGCTCCGTGCGGTGCGATGGTGGGACTCGCCGCGAAGGATGCCTCGAACGCTGCAGTGCTGTGCGCGGATCACACGGTCTACCGCACTACCAACGCCGGGACGTCGTGGGGCAAGCCGTTGGCTGTGACAGGCGCCGTGGCGCTCACGGCCACGACGAACGGATACGCGACGGCTGCCACCGACATCTCAGGCTGTGCCGGGGTGACCGTGTCGAACTTCGACGGAGCAACCGGCGGAGCGACATCGACAGGATGCTTCGCCACAGCGACGCCGCAGCCAGGCACCGTTGCCATAGCGTCCGGTGGGAGCACGATGTGGCTCTGGGCGGGAGACGCGCTGGTGCGTTCGAGCGACGGGGGCTCGACGTGGCATTAGATCAGAGCCGATCTTCCGGAACCCGCACAGTAGAGGGAACTGTATGAAACACATATTGTTCAGTGACCGCGTACGGGCTGAAACCGCCCGACGCGGGACGTCGTTGCTGAGGCGTTTCGGCTCGCAAGCCGGATTCGACATGCTCGCCTGGGTTGTCGCCGTACTTGTCGCCATCGGACTCCGCTACGAAGGCACAGTCACCGGCGTTTCATGGCTCACGGTGCTCGCGCTCTGTATCGCTCTCGCCGTCGTGCAGCTCGTCGCCGGTGCAGCCTTCTGGCTTTATCGGGGGCGCTATACCTACGGCAGCTTCGAAGAAGTGCGAGCACTTCTCTACACCGTGATCGCCGTCGCCGTGATCTGCGGAGTTCCCCTCGCGATCGTCGGTAGGGAAGTAGGACTCGCCCGCAGTATCGTCTTCGGTGCGCTCCCGTTCGCCTTCGTGATCATGGGTGCAGTGCGCTACATCAAGCGTCTCTACGTGGAGCGACTCGGGCGTCCTGGTGGCGACGCCAAGCCCGCGCTCATCTACGGCGCCGGTGAGATGGGCGCGAGCCTCGTCCGCAGGATGCTCGCCGACAAGTACTCACCATTCGTTCCGGTTGGTCTGATCGACGACAATGCCGCAGTAAGGGCGCGCCAGTTGCGCGGCATACGTGTACTTGGCACAGGGGACGAGCTGGAGGCCATCGCGCGCCGAAGCGGCGCCGAAACCCTCATCGTCGCGATCGCTCGAGCCGATGCCCAATTCTTGCGATCTGTCGCAGACAAGGCAGCCGTTGCCGGACTCGAAGTCAAGGTTCTTCCCACCCTCGACGAGGTCTTGATGGGAGAACGCTCACCGGCAGAGGTTCGCGATCTCGCCATTGAAGACCTCATAGGCCGTCATCCGGTTGATACCGACATCGCGTCGATCGCCGGTTACATCAGCAACAAACGAGTACTCGTCACGGGAGCCGGCGGCTCGATCGGCTCTGAGCTGTGTCGTCAGATTTCCCGATTCGGGCCGCGCGAGCTGATCATGCTCGACAGGGACGAGACGGGACTCCAGACGACTCAACTGAGCATCTCCGGGCACGGATTGCTGAACACGCGAGACGTCGTTCTGGCCGACATCCGTGACCCGGAAGCCCTTGCAGACATCTTCGAACAACGTAGCCCACAGGTGGTTTTCCACGCTGCCGCGCTCAAGCATCTTCCGATGCTGGCCCAGTATCCGGATGAGGCATGGAAGACCAACGTACGTGGCACTCTCAATGTGCTGCAGGCAGCCATGGATGCTGGCACGGAGGTGTTCGTCAATATCTCGACCGACAAGGCGGCCAATCCCTCCAGCGTGCTGGGGCATTCAAAGCGGGTCGGGGAGAAGTTGACCGCATGGGCTGCGGAGGCATCGGGAATGAGATATCTCTCGGTGAGATTCGGCAACGTGATCGGCAGCCGGGGGTCCATGCTCCCTACCTTTCAACGACTCATCGAGGCCGGCGGTCCGCTCACGATCACCCATCCAGACGTCACCCGCTTCTTCATGACGATTCCGGAAGCTTGCCAATTGGTCGTACAAGCGGGAGGCATAGGTGAGCCGGGCGAAGTGCTCATCCTCGATATGGGCGAGCCCGTGCGCATCCTCGACATTGCTCGACGGATGATCGCGGCGAGCGGCAAGGACATTCAGATCGTGTTTACCGGACTCCGCGAAGGAGAGAAGCTGCACGAGGAACTGATCGGCCTGGGTGAGAGCGACTCCCGGCCCAAGCATCCCAAGATCTCGCACACCAGGATCAACCCGATGTCGCCAGACGTTCTGGACTACACGGGTTGGGAGCGCAGACTTCGAACGAATGGCGCTGACACCGCAATACTGTCTCGTCTTGAGGTTTCTCAGAGCACGGGTGGAGCGAGCAGGTGAGCGGCCGCATTCTGATGTCGTCGCCTGACGTCGGTGAGCTCGAGGAGAGCTACATCATCAAGGCATTCCGCTCCGGCTGGATCGCGCCATTGGGCCCCGACGTTGACGCGTTCGAAGCCGAGCTGGCCGAACGCGTCGGCGTGGGCCATGCCGCTGCTCTGAGCTCGGGAACTGCGGCGCTGCACCTCGGCCTACTGTGCTTGGGCGTGCAACCCGGAGACGTCGTTGTCACTTCCACGATGACGTTCGCGGCGACCGCGAACGCTATCGTTTACGCGGGGTGTACTCCGTATTTTGTCGACTGCGAGATCGAGACCGGCAACATGGAGCCTGCACTGCTTGAGCAAGCTCTCCGCGAGCTTGATTCAGCAGGTCGGCGCGTGGGCGCCATCGTGCCGGTGGACCTACTGGGAAAGACGGTCGATTACGAACGCATCTGCGACATCGCGGCGCAGTTTGGTGTTCCCGTGCTGGCTGACGCTGCGGAATCGCTGGGTGCAACGCACCATGGCAGGCCCGCAGGGTCATTCGGGGCGGCATCGGCGATTTCCTTCAACGGCAACAAGATCATGACGACTTCCGGCGGCGGGATGCTGCTGACGAACGACGAAGCGCTTGCAACGCGGGTGCGTTATCTCGCCACCCAGGCGCGGCAGCCGGCGGTGCATTATGAGCATACGGAGATCGGCTACAACTACCGAATGAGCAATTTGCTCGCAGCACTAGGGCGGGCACAGCTCACTCGCCTTGACGCGATGATGGCGAGACGGCGTGCCGTACGGGACGCGTATCGTGCTCTTTTCAATGAAGTGCCCGGTGTGGAGATCTTCGGTGGCGCGCACGACGAAGAAGACAACTGCTGGCTAACCGCGCTGATTGTGGATCCGGGCAGCGCTGGCTGGAGCACCTTGGAACTCAGCGACGCACTTTCGACGGCGAACATCGAGAGCAGACCGCTGTGGAAGCCGATGCATCTCCAGCGGGTGTTCGCTTCGGCGCCAGCAATAATCACCGGCAATGCGGAAGACCTGTTCCACCGGGGCCTCACGCTTCCCAGCGGATCTGCTCTGAGCAGTGACGACATCGAGCGAGTCGTCAACATCCTTGACGCGTTTGTGTCCGCGCGAGCATGATCGCGGCCCCAGCTTCGCGTCCCTACGACATTTTGAAGCGCCTGCTCGACGTGCTCGGCGCCAGCTTGGCGTTTGTGGTTTCTCTTCCTGTGCAGGCGGCTGTTGCCGTACTTGTTGCCGCAGAGTTGGGAAGGCCCGTGCTGTTTCGGCAGACGCGTCCCGGCAAGGGCGGCCGGCCCTTCACCTTGTTCAAGTTCCGCACAATGAAGCAGCCAGACTCGGCGCGGGGCCTTGTAACCGATGCTGAGCGGCTCACAAGGCTCGGTGCTCTGTTGCGTTCGACCAGCCTCGACGAATTGCCTACTCTGCTCAACGTGCTAAAGGGCGACATGAGCATGGTTGGACCAAGGCCGTTGCTGTTGGCCTACCTGGCGAGGTACACATCGGAGCAGGCGCGACGCCATGAGGTCCGCCCTGGAATTACGGGGCTCGCACAGGTAAATGGACGGAACGCGATCGAGTGGGATTACAAGCTCGCCTTGGATGTTCAATATGTAGATAACCGTAGTTTTCGACTGGACGCTTTCATTCTTTGGCGAACCATTCTGCAGGTGCTGCGACGTGACGGTATCTCCGCGCCTGACCACGTCACTGCCCCGGAATTCCGAGGCAAGTCGGATGGCGAGGATTGCGCGTGACCAAGAAGATCGTTGTCGTCGGAGGGGGCGGATTCGGTCGCGAAACAATCGATGTGATCGAAGCCATAAATGATGCGGACGGCTCATCGAACTTTCGACTGCTCGGAGTGGTAGACGATGCACCAACAGCGGCGGGAATGGAGAGGCTCGAGACCCGGGGAATCCGATGGCTTGGAACAATCGATCAATGGTTAGCGATGGCCGCGGATGAGGAACACGTGATAGCAATCGGAAATCCAGTTGTTCGTGCGCAGATTGATCAACGCCTTGAGGACGCATCGCGAATCTCTGTTGCTAGCCTTGTGCATCCTGCTGCCGTAGTGGGATCTCGTTCTATTCTCGGCCCCGGCACCGTGGTCTGTGCGGGGTCGCAAATCTCGACGAATGTCACGACTGGACGGCATGTACATGTGAACCCCAACGCGACGATAGGGCACGACACAGTGCTGGGCGATCACGTATCGATCAATCCAGGCGCTGTCGTCTCCGGTGAGGTGGTCGTCGATAGGGAGTGCCTAATCGGGGCGGGCGCTGTAATTCTGCAAGGTTTGACTGTTCAATCTCGAGCTGTCGTTGGCGCCGCCGCTTGTGTCACGCGAAACGTCCCAGCTGGTGCGATCGTAAAGGGAGTTCCGGCGCGGTGAAAAGAATCGGAATTGCAGTAAAGACGACCGAGGGGGGTCGTTGGATCCTTCCTCAGATACGCGAGGCGCGCAATCGCGGCCTCGACGTGATCGTCCTGTTGCCGAAGGGCGATGGGCGACTCGCACGAATGGTCACCGAACTCGCGGCTAGCGATCCTGGCGTGACGCTCGAGCGGGCTCAGGTAGAGTTCACCGTTCCCGGCTGGCGGGCGATTCGCGAGATCCTCGCGCTCCGTAAAAGGATCCTCGATCTTAAGCTTGATGCGGTCCTCTATCACTTGTACGCCACGGCGCTAATGTTCCGATTCGCAACTCTCGGTACGCGCCTCAGACGTGTCCACATGGTTGCGGGCCCGCTCTATCTTGAATCGAAGAAGATTCGTATTGTCGAACGCATTCTAGCCCGGCTGGACACGATCGTCATTTGCGGGAGCAGGTACACGTACAACCTGTATCGGTCAATCGGCATTCCCGAGCGGCGGCTCCGTATTGTGCCGTACGGAGTCGACATCGATGAATTTTGCCCTCCGACGCCGGAGGAGAAGTTGAGTGCACGTGCGGCACTTGACTACAAAGCGAATGAGTTTGTCGCGGTAATGGTGGCGTATGTCTACGCTCCCAAAAACTTGGTGTTTGCGGGTCGCGGCATTAAGGGGCATGAGGACGTTCTCGCCGCGTGGCGCATGTTTAGTGCACAGCACCCAGATGCTCGGCTTCTTCTCGTGGGCGGGGGGTTCGGCCCGGAGGGGGAGCGATATCGGCAGACGCTGATTGACGCGGTGCCCGGCGGGCTTCATGCTCACCACATCCGATGGTTGGATTCGGTTGACGATGTTCGTATTGCGTATGCGGCAGCAGACATCAGCGTGAGCCCATCCCTCTCTGATAACCACGGCGCAGCCCTCGAAGCCTCGGCGATGGGTGTTCCCTGCGTGGTGAGTGGCGCAGGTGCACTCCCTGAGGCGATCGATCGGAACGCGGGCTGGGTGCATCGTGCTGGCTCCGTCTCGTCGCTGCTCGCGGCGCTTGAGAGTGCCTATGAAGCCGGAAGTAATCGACAACTCGAAGACCTAGGGCGTCAAGCGCGAAAGTACATGACGGCCAAATACTCGCAGGCGCAGGGCGCCATACGCGTCATCGACATCGTTACAGACACAGAACGGCAGGAGCCCGGGGACGCACGGGACCCGAAGCAGATCCGACCAGAGACGGTCACCATGTTCTCGGAGGCGCGTATCGCTCGAAACTCGCTCGGGCACTATGTGACGCACGACAGCATGATGGCTGAGGACAAGTGGGAGCGAGCTCTCGTCGGTCTCCCGGGAATGCGCCTAGCTGCGCGGGTTGAAGATAGAGGCGATGCATCGGGCAGCAGAATCCACGGGGATATAGTCCCGTTGCCATATTACGTCGGGTTCGCTCGAATGATTCTTGCCCTTCCGCGGTTGATTCGGACAATTGGTCGCTCCGTGGAAACATCTCGCGTCGTGTGTGCGAAGTTGCCTGGAGTGATCGGGATGATCGCAATCTTCTGCGCGAACCGTCGCGGTGTTGTAGTCGTGGCCGAAGTGGTTGGTGACATCTCTGAAGTGTTGTCAACTGGAGCCGCAGGTCGGTTGGCGCGGCACTTCGCACCTGTGGCTCGTTTGATGACGCAAATAGCTGTCCGTCGGGCCAGTGTAGTCCGCTACGTCACACGGCAAGTGCTTCAGCAAAGATATCCTGCAAGGGCCGATGCCCACGCCATCTCATACACGGATGTCGTCATCGATAACGAAATTGTGCAGCGTTCCCCTAATCAGATCGAGCGGGGACTGATTGTCGCCGTTGGGTCGCAAGAACAATTGTATAAGGGACACGACGATCTTATTAGGGCTCTCCCAATACTTGCTCGGGCGCACGACGAGGTCCACCTTGAACTAATCGGTGACGGAAGATACCAGGCCCATTTGAAATCAATGGCAGCCGAGTTGGGTGTTGGAGAAAGAGTGGCATTTACCGGTTACGTATCCGATCGAATGGAATTGAACAGTCGCTTAGACCGCGCCCATGTTTTCGCCTTGCCTTCCAAGACTGAAGGGCTGCCCCGTGCTCTGATAGAGGCAATGTCGCGAGGTCTTCCTTGTGTTGCATCAAGAGTCGGTGGGGTTCCGGAGCTCCTTGACAATTCAGTTACGTTCCCGGCCGGTGACGTTGAATCGCTCGTAGCGACCACTAGTCGACTCCTGGGTGACGCTGGGTACTGTAAAAAACAGGCGGATCGGAATGCGGCAGTGGCCAGCCGGTATTCGAGAAGCAACATGGAACAAGCTCGCAAAACGTGGAGGGAAGCGGTAGTGGCCCTCTTGGACATTGACCGGGTTTAGGCGTTGGCGTCAGGTCTTTACGCGAGAGAAGTTCAGACCTCCCGGAGCAGAGAAACCCTCACGAAACGAAAGGACAGCCGCCATGCGGATCCTAATTACCGGAGGAGCTGGCTTCATCGGCTCGAACCTCGTTCGGCAACTGAACCGAAGCGAGCCGGACTGGGAGATTCTGGTTCTTGATGATTTGTCGACCGGGCGGCTATCCAATCTGGATGGAACCAAATGCGCCTTCGTTGAGGGCTCGATTCTCGACCCAGCCGTAGTTGACAGCTTGACTGACGGGGTTGATTCGGTCGTTCACCTTGCCGCCATTGGCAGTGTTCCCAGGTCAGTTGCAGCACCACGACCCACACACGAGGCAAATGCAACTGGCACCCTGAATGTCCTGGAGGCGGCCCGCGTCGCAGGAGTGTCGCAAGTGATAGTGGCGTCGTCTAGCTCCGTATACGGCAGCAACCCGTCGCTGCCGAAGTCAGAATTGGACTGGACGCGCCCGATGAGCCCATATGGCGTCAGCAAGCACGCGACAGAGGGATACACGATCGCGTACAACTTCTCATACGGCATGAACAATCTCGCACTACGCTTTTTCAATGTTTTCGGACCACGACAGGCTGCAGACCACGACTACGCCGCTGTCATTCCGCGATTCGTGGACGCCGCTCTAAGCGGGGACGTTCTGACGATCCACGGCGACGGGTTGCAGTCTCGGGACTTTACGTACGTCGAAACCGTGTGCGGTGCTATTCACCTGGCGTTGGTGGAGAAAATTGGGTCCAATCACCCGGTGAACCTGGCATTTGGCACGAACACAACCCTTCTCGAGCTCGTGTCTGAACTCGAGAATATTCTCGGATTCAAGCTGCATGCGCAGCACGTTAGCTCGCGCACTGGTGATGTCCGAGCGTCGCAATCCGACGGCGTCCGCATCCGGGAACTATTCCCAACATTGCGGCCGACTCCGCTTCGACAAGGCCTCGTTGCTACCGTCGATTGGTTCAAGTCGCAGTCGAGCAACAAAGTTGAGCAAGCGACGAAACATTGAGCGACTATATGGACGCATCGGTGACGCCGACAGAGCATAGCGGTGTTCTGCACGTGTTCAACCGCATGGAAATTGGTGGCGCCGAGCTCCGATCCGTCGAGGTCGTGTCGAAGGTTGGTCTACGGTTCGACTTCGCTTCTGTGTCGGGACAGCGCGGCAGGTTGGACGAAAAGCTGCGAAGTGAAGGGCACAATGTACATGTCCTTCGCCTTTCAATGCGTACCATTTTTCAGTATATCCAATTAATGCGCGCCGGGCGGTATCGGGTAGTACATTCCAATATTGGGCTAGCCTCGGGGCCCATCGTTCTGTTGGCTTGGCTTGCGGGGTGCCCAAAGCGCATCGCGCATTTTCAGAGCGACGCGGTGGGTGGTGGGAAGTCGTTAAAGAAGTCGTGCTTCTTATTGGCATCGCGACTTTTGATCATCCTCTTCGCGACAGATATCATAGGAGTTTCACCGGGTAGCCTGACCTTAGGCTGGAGACGAGCCTGGCACCGTGATCGTCGCTGCCAGGTCGTCCCGAACGGATTCGATACTTCGGTTCTTCGCAAACTGGCGGAAATTGGAAAATCCGAGCGCGCTGAAACGGCAGAATTCGTCGTCGTGAATGTCGGACGACCAGACCCAGTCAAGAATCGAGGACGTGCTCTTCGCATCTGGACTGCGCTGCAGGAAAGGACCTCTTCAAGCCTACTGCTGGTTGGAGCGTTGAACGCAGCGGACCTCGCGGCGGCGCAGGATAAGTCGACGAGGGCGGGCGCCCGGATCGAGATGACGGGCGATACGGATCGAGTTGCGTTCTACCTTGGTGCTGCTGACGTCCTCTTGATGACGTCGACACGCGAGGGATTGCCAGGTGTTGTTCTCGAGGCGCTTGCCGTGGGGCTCCCGGTAGTTGCAACGACCTTGCCCGGAACTGAATGGATTCGCTCGCAGCTCGAAGGAATAGAGCTGTGCTCGCTGGAAGAGCCCGACGACCAGTGGATCGCAGCGTTAGTACGTGCAGCGACTTTCGACCGCAGGGACATAATGGCCCGGTTCGATCGAAGCGAATTCACGATGCAGCACGCCGTCGACGCGTTCACGCGCCTTTGGGGCCTTACCAAATGAATCCCGTCCGCTATGGAACTCTAGTAAGGAGTCGGGCGCAGGTCCAACTATTAATCTGGCCAATAGTGATCTTCGTTCTTGCTGTACAACTCGGATTCGGAAGAGCGCAAATGCCGCTGGTGCTCACCGAGAGCATCATCCTGGTGGTCGCCGGCGAGTACAGCATTACTCGGATCCTTCGCAACGGGTTCTGGTCCCCGGGCTCACTCTTTTTCATCGTGCTTTCACTGTTTCATGCCGGGTTGGTTTTGTTTTGGATGTTCGGTCTGGACCCGGGCTTCGCGCGTCCTGACGACTATATTTGGTACCTCGGCGACTCGGGCACACAGGCACTCGTCCTGGTTCTCATAGGGATGGCTTCATTCGTAGCAGGATGCGTACTGCTGGTTTCGATACGGCCGTCCTCTGCCATCGAGGAAAGCAGATTCGTGCCGGAGGGTCGCGCGGCCCACTATTCATCGGCCGGAGCTGTTCTGACCATCGTGGGCGTCGTGACATGGGCGATAGCCGGGTTGCAGGTTGGTGGCGTAGCGATCTTCTTTGACTCATATGCCAACTGGCTCGCGGCTACGAGTGCGAGCAGCACAATTCCGTTGGCGTATGCCGCAATTGGACTGGGAATCGGACTCACGCTTGTAGCGCCAGCTCGTCGACTTGCGCGATTGGCGCTGATTTGCTTTGGTATATTCGCTGTTGTTGCGTTTCTGCTTGGGCTTCGGGGCGAAGTGCTCTTTCCAATTGCGGTCGGGGCCTCTGTACTTGCTTTCCGTCGTCGAATGCCCCGTGCGCTGGTAGCCTTGAGTGCGGTCGTGGTCGTTCTAATCCTGATCAGTGCTGTTCGTGTCATCCGACAGATCGGCGTGAGTTCAGGCTCGTTCGATTGGAATGCGGCGGATCCTCTCTCTGCGGTGGGCGAAATGGGCCAAACGATTCGTGTGGTGGCTGTCGTGATGCAATGGCATGTTCAGGGCGAGGCGTTTGAGCATGGCGCGACATACACCGTAAGCTTCGCAAGATTTTTCGAGCAGCTGTTTGATCCTCAAAATCGGCCCCCTGCAGCGACTGACTTCCGCCTGATGAATTCGGAGATCATGGCGAGAAGCGGCGCGATCGGCGGCTCCGTGATCGCCGAAGCATTTCACAATTTTGCTGTGCCGGGTGTGATCGTAGTGTTGCTACTTATCGGAGTAATCTTCGCGTCCTTTTCAAATATGACACTTACTCCTACTCGGGTCGCCGTGTATGTGTGCGTCGCCTACCCGCTGTTCGGGCACATTAGGAACTCCTTCGTCCCGGTTATCCCAACCATGCTTTTCGGTTTCCTGGTTCTGCTCATCACAAGGGTTGCCGGAGATATTTTCACCAAGCGAAGGCGGCTCTAATGTTCCGCCGCATCATGCGCGGGCGCGTGTTCGGCACCGCAGGATGGACGATCCTGTCCGTCGCTGTGTCTGCCGTGACCGGGATATTCACGGCGCGGTCCCTGGGGCCCGCCGAACGCGGGTCTCTTGCACTTGTCGTGTCGATCGCCGGCATCTGTGCCTTGGTCGGGGCGTTAGGAACTAATGTCGCTGTACGTCGTCATCTTCCGCAGCGTCAGTCAGTGAACCGGGCCGGATACTACCGAGCGACGATTCTTCTAGTAGGGCCCCTCGGAATCGTGTTATTGGCCGTCGTGTATGCAGTCGCGGCGTATATCGACCCAGATTTTGGCAAACCGGCCGTCGGAATAGCGTTCGCTGGATACGGTATCGCGTACTACTTTTCAAACCAGGCGCTTGATCTTCTCAATGCTCTTGGCCAAGTCCGCACGTCGGCCATGGTGAACGCGATCGGTACGCTACTGTGCTTCGGAATGGTTGTGGCCGTGGCGCTTTTTAAACCGAGCTTGGCTTTGATGGTATGGGCGTACACGTTGTCTGTAGTGGGTCAAGTCGTCATTTCGGCCCTGATCGTGCGACGGGTGACTGATAGGGAACGTTCCAGGCCCCGCGGTGTGCGGATCCTCATTCGAGATGGAAGCCGGCTTCTGGGATTCAACGTTGGACAAAGCATTGTCTATCAAGGCGACACCGTCATGCTCGGTGCGCTGTCGACTCGTTTCGAAGTCGGGGTTTATGCAGTGGCTGTAACACCAGCGGCCGTGTTGCGGATACCGGCGACCGCGCTCGGTCAAGTGTTGTTTCATGACGTGGCGTCGGGGGTTGCGACGAGGCGGACAGTAGCGAAGAGGCTTAGCGTCCTATTCGCGGTGCTCGTGCCAACCGCCCTTGTCATCTGGGTGCTGGCGGGATGGCTCATCGCACTCGTTTATGGCCCCGAGTATGCGTCTGCCGTCGAGCCATTCCGCATCCTTCTAATTGCTGAAATCCTATTAAGTCCATTTATCGTGGTTGGGCGGACACTTGCTGGTGTCGGAAAAACGTGGGGTGCGAGCACTTGTGGGCTAACGGGAGTCGTGCTCCTGTTCGCTGCCTGCTTCGTGTTCGTTCCTACTTTTGGTGCTATTGGTGCGGCAGTGGCGAGCGCAGTTGCTTATGGAGCGATGTCCGCGCTGGCCGTGATTCTATTCTTCAGGTCTCCTACCGTCGCGACACGTGTGGTGGTTCCTAACGTTGGGGCGGATTAGTACCCGGTGCAAAGGGCCGCTGGCCACTTTCGCGTGCAAGAATTGTGATGCTAACCTAGTCGACATGCGTAATAGTGTCGCTCGCATCACTCGCGGCGTCTTCTTTTTCGGGCGCCAGGTCGCGTCGGAATGTCGAAAAGCGTCGCTCCTCGTTCGGTACCCAGGGCTGACCCTATCTGGTCGAGTGTTTTTGGGAAGCAATTGCGATATACAGGTCGGACGCAATTCTCGCCTGCTTATAAGCAATTGCTACGTGTCTCGCGGCGTGACGCTTGTAGCTGGGGCAAACGCCTGCCTCCAAGTTGATGCCGATTTCATTGGTAAGAACTGTACGATTGTCGCGCGCGAATCGATCGCGATAGGGGAAGGGTCGAAGTTGGCAGAGAACGTGGTTGTTCGCGATGGAAATCACGACCATTCCGTGCCCCTGCAGGCGATGAAGTTTACGCAAGCTCCTATT
Source organism: Humibacter sp. (assembly GCF_051954055.1). Taxonomy (NCBI): domain Bacteria; kingdom Bacillati; phylum Actinomycetota; class Actinomycetes; order Micrococcales; family Microbacteriaceae; genus Humibacter; species Humibacter sp. Next base: position 14,068 of record NZ_JBQCIE010000105.1, read on the forward strand.
GTCATCGGCCGCGATGTATGGATCGGTGCCTCGTCAGTAGTGCTCAGTGGCGTCAGCGTGGGTGACGGCGCGACCATTGCGGCTGGAGCGGTTGTAACCAAGCCGGTACCGACCGGCTGCACGGTAGCTGGAGTGCCCGCGCGCGAACTACTTCGGTGACGTCGTCTCTGTTTAGAGCTTGTAGACGTTCGCTCCGCTAATCGCGTTCTTGGTATCTAGCACGGGGATCTTCGACTTCCCCAATACGCTCAGGGGTAGATCGTCGTGATCCGTGAGGAGCACTCCCACATCGGCACGGTGCAGCGTTTGGGCGGTCAGATCCACCTTCTCGACACCAGCCGGCCACCTGGTTGCCTCCACATGCGCATCAGTGGCCATAAGCGTCGCCCCGTAGTCAAGGAGTAGCTCGATCAGACGAAGGGAAGGCGCCTCTCGTATGTCGCCTGTGTTCTTCTTGTACGCGAGACCCGCAATGTACACTGTCGATCCGTTCAGCGCCCGCCCAGTCCGATTGAGAATGGCCATTAACTGCTGGGCCACGTAGTCGGGCATGTGATCGTTTATGTCGTTCGCTAGTTCGACAAAACGGAAGCTCTGGCCGAGCCTGCGACGGACCTGCCACGACAAGTAGCTTGGATCGACGGGTAGGCAGTGGCCGCCCACACCAGGACCCGGCGTGAACCGCATGTAGCCGAACGGCTTCGTGCTCGCGGCATCGATGGCCTCCCACACGTTGACGCCGAGTTGATGCGCAAAGATGGCAAGCTCGTTGACGAGCGCAATGTTGACATGCCGGAAGGTGTTTTCGAGGAGCTTTGTGAGCTCCGCTTCCTTGGGCGTGCTGACCGGTACCGTTCGCTCGACCAAGGAGTCGTAGAACGCTTGCACGTGGCCAAGAGAGACCGGGTTGACACCGGATACGACCTTCGGAGTCTGGACGAAGCCCCACTTCTTGTTTCCGGGATCGATTCGTTCCGGACTGTACCCGACGAAAAAGTCCTCACCGGCGTGCAGCCCTGACCCTTGCTCCAAGATCGGTACCAGGAGTTCCTCCGTGGTCCCGGGATACGTCGTGGACTCGAGAACTACGGTCGCTCCGGGCGTGATTCGCGGAGCGAGGGATGCCGCCGAACTCTCGATGAAGCTGAGATCCGGAAGGCTCTCACGGAGAGGGGTGGGAACTGTGATGACCGCGACATCGAAGTGAGCGGTGTCCAGATAGGACGTTGTCGGCAGATATCGCTGACTCTCGAGCGCCGAGCGGAGTACCTCGTTTGAAATGTCGTCCACGTAGGACTCCGCAGCGGCAAGTTTTGCAATTCTGGTTGCGTCGAGGTCGATTCCCACCACGTGCGAGCCAACCTCGACCGCGCGCATCGCGACTGGTAGGCCGACATACCCCTGGCCGACGACCACGACCTTCTGAGTTGCAGTGGGCATGCATATCTCGCTATCTGTCACCGACTAAAGGTGCGTGTGCCCGGTGGATCGCTGCGCACCAACCGACTAGACCGTAGCAGAGCGGCCGTTCGCTCCCCGTGCGCAACGGCAGCGACGAAGCTGTCAGAGTTCGCGAACGTCCCTCTGCTTGAATAACCGCATGTCCGACGACGAGCCTTTGACCCGCCGTTCGATCCACCGTAAGAGGCGCAGACCGCTCTTGCGCAGCGCGCGACTGTGGGTTCCCGTAGGGTGCGTCGTCGTCCTTCTGGGGCTTGGCGTACTCGCATTGCGAGTCGGCTCGCATGCGCTTGCCGCGAAGAGTGACCTGCAAGCGGCGTTCCCGCTTGCGAGTCAAGCCGAACGCCAGATGCTCGCGGGCGACAATGCCGGCGCGGCGCTCTCTGCGCAGCAAGTGAGCGAAAAGACTGCTGCCGCTCGCAATGAGACCAGCGGACCCCTGTGGCATAGCTTGGAGTGGATTCCCGTGGTCGGGCACAACCTGGCTGCAGTCCGAACGCTTGCCGACACGACCGATAGCTTGGCGCGGAACGCGCTCGCTCCCGCCGCACAGATCAACCTGGATGCATTCAAGCCCGTGGATGGTCGCATAAACACCCAGGCCATCCGCTCTCTGGTGGGCACCGTCGGCAGAGCGAAGGAATCGGTCGACTCTGCCCATGCCGACGTCTCCCGGATCGATCGAAGCGGACTGGTGGGGCCAGTCAACTCAGCCGTCAGCTCCCTCGACACGCAACTCGTCAAGGCGCAGAGCGTAGTCGACACACTCGACCCCATCGTGCGCATCCTCCCGGGCGCGCTGGGAGCCGACGGGCCTCGCCACTACCTCATGCTTTTTCAGGGCAACTCTGAAGTGCGAGCGCTGGGCGGCAACCCCGCAGCAATGGCCTTGCTCTCGGTGAGCGACGGGCACATTGAGATCACGAAGCAAGCAAGCAGCAGCAATTTTCAGAACGCTCGCTCGACATCCGTCGCTCCTCTGCCTGCCGAGGTCGCGAAGATCTACTCGCCCATCGTCGGGGAGTGGATTCCGAACATCACCTCCACTCCGGACTTCCCACTCACCGTTCAACTCGCGACCGCTTATTGGGCGGAGTTCGACGGCACTCACCTCGACGGTGTGATCTCGTTCGACCCCGTCGCGTTGAGCTATCTTCTGGCCGCCACAGGCCCCGTGTCCTTGGAAACGGGGCAGACACTGACGGCGCAGAATGCCGTCCCGCTGCTCCTGAACCAGGTGTATTCGATCTATCCGAAGCCCGACGACCAGAACATCTTCTTCGCCGAGGCCGCGGCATCCGTCTTCTCCGTACTCACTTCCGGCAAAGGGAGCCCCGCGGCGATGTTCGCTGCGCTGGAACGCGCCACCAAGGAAGGTCGTCTGCTCCTGTGGAGCAGCGACCCGAACGAAGAGAAGATCTTCGCCGCATCGCGTATCGGCGGTGTACTTCCGACGTCCAACGCGAAGCAAACGGTGATCGGCAGCTACTTCAACGACGTGACCGGTTCGAAGATGGATTATTTCGTCAAGGCGAAGGTTGCGGGCACCTCAAATCAGTGCACGTCCAAGGCTCCGACCTTCAACCAGACAGTGACGCTCTCGAACATCGTCACCCCGGCCCAAGTACCGTCCTTGCCCGCCTACGTGACCGGTCCCTATTACACGCCCGGCGACATCGGCACCGACGTGGTGGTGTACGGGCCAGTCGGTTCGACGCTTTCCTCGTGGAAGGCCGACGGCGTGCCGGCTGAAGCGCGAGCGCAGGGGGAGATCGGCGGCAGGCCCGTCTTGCGGCTGTGGGTCGGGCTCTCGCCGCAGCAGAGCGTCACCCTCAGCTATACGTTCAAGGGAGCTTCCGGCACCTACGGACCCCTGGAGGAACAGACCACTCCGATGGTGTGGGACACCCCGGCAACGGTGAGAATGCCTGGCTGCTCGACGACCAAGAAGTAGCCTCCTCGTTCTCTGTGACCGCTTCCTCAGTACTCACCGACAGTCACGGCTCACCGACAGTCGCGCTTACGATGCAGGCGTGCCCCGCAGCGAAGAGGTAGGTCGGGCCTCTTTGCGCCCCGGGAACACGATCCAGTGGTAGAGCGCGAAGCGCACGATCACGACAATGCCGATGCTCACAATGTTCACCGCGTTGACGACGAGACCGCCCCGGCCGAATATCGAGTCGCCCGCCCACACGATCACGGCGCCCAGCACCGTGCAGACGCCGTTGACGAGCAGGAAGAGCACGGCCTCGCGCAGTCGTCCGTGCCGGCCGCGGTTGCGGAACGCCCATTCCCGGTTTCCGAAGTACGCGTTGATCAGCGCGATCAACGACGAAGCGATCTTCGCCCACACGGGGCTCCAACCCAAGACCAGAAAGAAGAGGTTGAAGAGGCCGATCTCGATCACCGTGCTCAGCGCGCCGATGATCAAGAAGCGCGCGCTGAGCCCCGCCGCCCGGCGGAGACGTTCTGACGTGATCATGACTGCATTACGCTACAACGTGACGCGCCCTCACGAGCCCATCGAGGCATCCATCCCGAAAGAGCACCGATGCACCTGCCCGCCCTCACCGTGGTGATGCCCGCGTACAACGAGGCGCAGGGCCTGCCCGGCTTCGTTCGGGAAGTGGCCGATGCGGTGCGTCCGTACACCGACACACTGCGCATCGTGGTCGTCGACGACAAATCGACGGATGACACCGGCACCGTGCTCGAGGCCCTCGCCCAGGAGCTTCCCGAGCTGATCGTCGTGCGCTCGCCGAAGAACCAAGGTCACGGGCCGACAGCGCTAGCGGCATACCGCGCCGGAGTCGAGACCGCGCCGGATGCCGTGCTCCACGTCGACGGCGACGGCCAGTTCGTGGGGGAGGACTTTCCACGCGTGCTGGAGGCGCTTGAGGGCGTGCAGGTCGTGCACGGCGTGCGCACGGGGCGCGAGGAGCCGTGGTTCCGCCGGGCACTCACAGGAACGGTCGGAGCGGGCGTCGCGCTGCTCGCCCACGGGCGCGTGCCCGACGTGAACACGCCGCTGCGGCTCTACCGCACCTCGATACTCCGCCGGCTTCTGGATGTCTGCCCGCCCGACGCCCTCGTCCCTCACGTGCACTTCTCCATCGCCGAGCAGCGCCACCGGGTGCCTCGTGCATTCGTGCAGGTGCGGAGCATCCCGCGGCGAGGCGCCTCGAGTACCGGAACGATGTGGGGAGCGGCGCCCGCCAAGCCGAAGCTGCCGCCGAAGCGTCTCATCCAGTTCAGTGCCCGCGCGGCGGGAGAGGTGTGGCGCTACGACGTGCTCAGCCGCTCGGTGCCGGCCCAGACAGCGGATCAGCCCGCGTGAGCGGCGGCGTCTGGGAGCGCCGCGTCGCGGGCATCCTGTTCTGGGTGCTGTTCGCGCTCGTCATGCTTGCGCAGGTCGCGATCGTCGCACCCGAGTTCTGGCTGACGCGGCTCTGGGAAGACGAAGCGTTCAATCTCACGGTGCCGCTCAACCTTCTCGCCGGGCACGGGTATTCCAGCGCCGGCCTGCTCGGGTCGGGCACGCTCACGCCGTTCGACGTGCGCATCTCCACCGGCCCTGTGGTGCTGCTGCCGGTCGCCGCCGTGTTGTCCACGGGCATCGACCCGGTCGTGGGTGGGCGCCTCGTCTCGCTGATCTTCTACGCCGGCCTGCTGGTCGCTTTGTGGCTGCTCGGCCGCCGCATCGCCGGACGATGGGGCGCGCTGATCGCCATCGTCGTGCCGCTCGCCCTCAATACCAACCAACTGCCGTCTCCGGTGCAGGGGCCGGTCGACATCCTCGGCGAGTTCCCGGCGGCGGGCCTGATCGCGTGGTCCATCGTGTTCGTGCGGCGACGCCCCTGGCTGGCCGGCCTCTTCCTCGGACTGGCGATCCAGACCAAGTTCATCTCGCTGCTCGCCGCGCCGGCGCTGCTGGTGTACGCCTGGTTCGTCATCGCGGACGAACCGTGGCGTGCGCGGCTGAAGCGCTGCATCTGGTTCACCGTCTGGGCGGCCATTCCCACCGCGGTGTACTGGCTGGCCGTGCTCGTCTCGCTGGGACCCAGCGGCTTCGTGAGCAACGCGCACCAGTTCCTCGCGTTTCTGAAGAGCGGCGGACAGACGGCAGCCGTTCCGCCCGACCAGAAGCTGACCGCGCTCATGGGCAGCTGGTTCGTCGACAGCCGCATCGTCATCGTGGTGGTCATCGCCGCCCTGGTGATCGGCGTACTGGCCGTCATCGCGGTCCGGATGGCGGTGCGCAGTGGCGAGTCCGCTGACGCACTGGTGCAGGATGCCGGTGCGCAGACATCCGCCCGCGACGTCACGTTCCTGCTCATCGCCGCCGCCGTCAATCTCGTCGCCTGGGTCGGCTGGTGGTCGCTGTCGCGCGGAACACCGACGTGGATCCGGTATCCGTCGACGGGGCTGATGGTGAGCATTCCGATCTTCGCCGGCGCTGCCGTGCTGGGCGTGCGGATGCTGTGGGTGCGCGCGGCGCACCGCGCACCGCGGCCGGCCTCCGGGCGTGCTCGCGCCGCCTGGCTCCGCTGGACGGCTGCGGGCGTCGCCGCCGTGCTCTGCGCGCTGTTCGTGGTCTCGACGACATCAAGCGTGCAACAGCACACGGCGTGGGTGCAGGTGCCGGACTATGCCGAGACGCTGTCGCAGCAGCGTGACGTGGCACACCAGCTGGCAGGACTCGGCGACAAGAAGTTCGCGACGCCGTGGGGCGGGCAGCTCGGCGCCATCCTGCTCAGCGGAGTGCCCTTCACCAACCAGGCCGGCCCGGAGACGTGGACCCTGCCCAACGTGCTGTGGAATCCGGAACTCACCGACGCTGGAGAGGCGGGGTTCGACAAGCTGGTCAACGCAATGTGCAAGCGCGACGTCGTGCGCGTTGCGGCGCAGTACGCCGTGTGCCGACTGGGGTGACTCCACGAATCGGTGCTCGGCCGCCGACCCCCCCCGTTCTCGTGCCACTTTCCTCGCAGCCGAGGAGTGCTCAAGAACTGTCTGGTTGAATGACCGGCATGCCTGAGTCCGCCGTTGCGCCCGACCGGCGCAGACGCCGACGCATCATTGCCTGGTCGATCGTCGGCGTGATCGTGCTGCTCATCGCGTGCGCCATCTGGATCGTGCTTCGCGGGCTGCAGGCGAAAGACGCGCTGGAGGCATCCCTGCCGCTTGTCGACAAGGTGCAGGCGCAGATCTCCTCAGGCGACGCGAAGGGAGCGGCCGCGACGAGCCGCGTACTGGCCGATCATCTGCACACCGCACGCGACGACACGAATGATCCGATCTGGCGTGCCGCGGAGATCATCCCCGGTCTCGGACCGAACCTGTCGGCCGTTCGCAAGGTGTCGTCGTCGGCATCCGATGTGACCGATCAGGCGATCATTCCGCTGGCGCAGCTGGCGGGCACGTTGAACTTCTCGAGCTTCAGTCCGGTGAACGGCAAGGTCCCGCTGAAACCGCTGACCCAGGCGGCGCCGACCATCACGCGAGCGAACACCGCGCTGCAATCCGACCTCACCGTGGTGCGGTCGATCGATCCGTCCGCGACCGTCGGCCCAGTGCGCGACGCGGTTCAGAAGCTGACCGGTGCACTCGAGAAGGCGGGCGGCATTACGGATGCTGCGAGCCGGGCCGCTCGGCTGCTCCCAGGGATGCTCGGAGCCGACGGTCCCCGCGAGTACGTGCTGGTCATACAGAACAACGCAGAAGCACGGTCGACCGGCGGGATCGTGGGCGCGCTCGCGCTGCTTCGCGCCGATGACGGGGCCATCTCGCTGGTGAGCCAGGCATCCGCTTCCGACATTCCGTCGCTCGACAGCCCGGTACTGCCGCTTTCGGCGAGCACGAAGAAGCTGTACGGGGAGTTGCCCGGCGAGTTCATTCAGGACGTCACGATGACGCCGAACTTCGCGACCACGGGGCCGCTCGTGCAGGCCATGTGGCAGAAGCGGTTCGGTACGAAAGTCGACGGGGTGCTCTCGATGGACCCGGTCGCTCTGAGCTATCTGCTCAAGGCTACGGGCCCCATCGAGGTGGCGGACGGCCAACAGCTGACGACAGACAATGCCGTGCAGCTGTTGTTGAGCGAGACATACGCCATGTTCGATGATCCGAAGCAGCAGGATGCCTTCTTCGCTGCTGCTGCCGCCTCCGTCTTCACGAAGGTGGCAAGCGGTCAATTCGATGCCGGGACCATGCTCTCGGCGCTGAGCCAGGCCAGTAGCGAGCACCGCGTGCTGCTGTGGAGTGCCGACAAGCGCGAACAATCGATCATCTCCGGCACATCGTTGTCGGGCCGCCTGCCCTCGAGCTCGCAGGCCACCCCTCGCTTCGGTGTCTATCTGAACGACGCGACCGGCGGAAAGATGGACTACTACCTGCACACAGCTGTCGGGCTGGGCGGTGCGAAGTGCCGCACCGATGGGCGTGTGAACTACCTCGTTCGCGTCACGCTCTCCAGCAGGGCGCCGGCCGATGCAGCCCAATCCTTGCCGTCATACGTGACCGGAGCGGGGCTCTCGGGCGTTCCGGCAGGGGAGACATACACCACGCTGGCCGTTTACGCCCCTCGTGGCTTCATAGCACTCGGCGTGACGAGCGGCGGGCAGCAGGTGGAGGTTCAACGCGCGAGTGACGAGGGACGCAGCGTCGCGCATCTGCTGATCCGGCTGAAGCCAGGACAGAGCACCAACTACGACCTTCAGTTCGTCGGAGCGCCGGTCGAAGCATCGGCGCCGCGGCCGGGGAATGTGGCCGCGCAGACGACCCCGGGAGTGTGGCCAACCGAGGTGGGACGAGCATCCTTCGACTGCTCCGAGATGCTGCGCTGATCGCACGTTAAGCCGCGCTTATCGCCGTGCTGCGCTCGTCTTGAGGTCTTGCGGCGATCTTTACCTCATTGCACCCGATCGGGGGACTCCCGGCGAGCTCGGGTCCCGTTACGCTCGAAGTAACCCGAAATTGCCTCACCAAACCCGAAGGTAGGCTTCCCAATGAAACGCCGTATTTTGGCGTGCCTCGGCGGACTCGGAATAGTGACAGCAGTCACCCTTTCCGCACCCCTTGCCGCGGCTGCCGACAGTTACGTACCCACAGACCCCTGCGCGAACGGGGGCTGCAGCAACTCGGTGAATGTGCCGGGCAGCGGCCTCGCCGATACTGGCAGCACGATCTCGTGGCCGATCATCGGCCTCGCCGGCGCGGCAGTCGTCGTCGGAGGAGGCGCATTGGTCGTCGCCAGGCGCAGCTCTCGCCGATCCGGCTGACGTTCCACGCCCTTTCCACAGCACCGTTGTCGCCGTCGGCGCCAACGTCAGGCTGACGTGTTCGTCTGAGCCCTCATGCCCCGAACGAGGATGCCCACAACTAGGGACATGAGGATTCCTCAGTAATGGATACACTCTTTCTGTCGAGGTTCTCTCACCTTCTCGAACCCGAAATCGAGAGGAACAAGCGGAGAACCCGCAGGCTACACACCCCGCTTACCCGAACCCGAGGTGCCCCAAGTGGTCGCATGGACCGGGGCGGCACGCGAGACCCGAACCGCGTGTCGCCCCAATGCGCCGCACCACCAGGCTTCTGCCTGCCGTGAGTGCGCAACTTTTCACCGCTGCGAGCGTGCAGCATGACCGGGCTGGACGACCGGCGGTCGATCGCCGTCGCACGGCCCGCCCTTGCCCGTCTCGGCGGAGCCAGCCGTGCCGGCCACCTCTCGGCAGAGCAGCGCTGGAGTCGTAACTACCGCCTGCGGCTGATCGTGAGCGACGGCCTGATCGTCACTTCCTCGGTCGCCGGAGCATTCCTTGCTCGATTCGGCCTCACCAGCGACGATCTCGGCGGACTGGACGAGCTGTACTGGCTCATCGCGCTCTTGGTTGTCACCACCTGGATGGCGCTGCTCGCTGCCTTCCATACCCGCGACCCGCGAATCATCGGTGTTGGGTTCGCCGAGTACCGCAGGGTCGCGAGCGCGAGCGCCTTCACTTTCGGGTCGCTGGCCATCATCTTCCTGGTCGGCAAGGTGGAGGTTGCTCGTGGCTTCTTCGTGCTCACGCTCCCTATCGGGCTCGCAGCACTGACCGTCAGCAGGTGGCTTTGGCGCCAGTGGCTGACCAAGCAACGCAACAACGGGCGCTATCTCTCCAGAGCGCTGGTGGGAGGCTCACCGGCCGATGTCGCCTACGTCGTTGACCAGATCGAGCGCAAGGCCGGCGCCACCTACCACATCGTGGGTGCAGCGATCGACGGTACAGCCGGACGGGGACAGTACCCGGACCCCGGCGTTCCGGTCGTGGCCGACCTCGCCAACCTCGCGATGGCGGCCGCCAATCTGCAGGTCGACACGGTGATCTTGGCCGGCCAGCCCAGTGACGACCGCGGATTCGTGCGCGACCTCAGCTGGCAGCTCGAGGGAGCGGCCACCGATCTGGTGCTGGCGGCCGGCCTGACCGATGTGGCCGGGCCGCGCATCCACTTCCGCCCGGTCGAGGGGCTGCCGCTCATCCACGTCGAGATCCCGCAGTTCGAGGGAGCGAAGCACGTGCTCAAGCGTGCGCTGGACTTCGCGCTCTCGGGGCTTGCACTGCTCGTGCTCGCGCCGATCTTCCTGGTGCTCGCCGTCCTCGTGCGGTTGGACAGCCCGGGCGGAGCGTTCTTCAGTCAGCAGCGGGTAGGCCGCAACGGCGAGTCGTTCACGATGTACAAGTTCCGCAGCATGTCGGCCGCGCCTTCCCACGATGAAGCTGAGCTGGCGGCGCGGAACGAGGGCGCCGGCGTGCTTTTCAAGATGAAGAACGACCCGCGTGTCACACGTGTCGGCCGTGTGATCCGAAAGTACTCCCTGGACGAGCTGCCGCAGTTGTGGAACGTCTTCACGGGCGACATGAGCCTGGTCGGCCCGCGCCCACCGTTGCCTCGCGAGGTCGCCGCCTACGAGAACCACGTGCACCGTCGGCTCTTCATCAAGCCCGGGCTCACCGGCATGTGGCAGATCAGCGGTCGCAGCGACCTGAGCTGGGACGAGAGCGTGCGCCTGGATCTGTACTACGTGGAGAACTGGTCGCTGACCGGTGACCTCATCATTCTGTGGCGCACCGCGAAAGTGCTCATCAGTCCGGTCGGTGCGTACTGATGCCTGTCCAGATCGTCGCTTCGTTGCCCGCCCTCAGCGCCGAGGGCGGGCAACGAGGCGTCCTCATCACCGGGAATGGGATGATGCTGCTGCGGGCCTGGACGACCGCGGGAGGCGGGGTGAGGCGTGACGGACGGAACGCAGGCCAGGAGCATCGGCCTTCGCTCGGTCGCGGCTGTCGTCGGCTTCCCGGTTGCGTTCGTCAGCATCTACCTGCTGCTCATCCTCACTCGAGCCGGCCAGGAACTCGACAGCGGATCCTTCGGCGCCCTCGGTGTGTTCGGCGTGCCAGCCGGTGCGGCGGGTGAGGTCGTCCGATGGGGAGCCACATTCTTGCTGGTCGCGGCCGCGCTGGCCGCCGGCGCATTTGCGCTGATCCGTCGCAGATGGAACGACGCGGTGCGTGCAGCGCTCGTCGTGCTTGTCTGCACCTTAGGCTGCGAGGCGCTGAAGGCTGTTCTGCATCGCCCGGCACTGGGCGTCAGCGGCTACGACGACAACACATTCCCGAGCGGTCACATGGCCGTGGCGCTCTCTGCTGCGACAGCCGTCGCGCTGACTTTCCCGCTCGGCCGATGGCGAAGGCACGTCGTCGTGACCTCCATGGCACTCGCGGTTGTCGCCGGATGGGCCTCGATCGTCTCCTTCGCCCACCGACCAAGCGACGTGATCGGTGCGGGACTGCTCGTTGGGGCGGTCGTCTCCGGAGTGCTCTTCGGCCGGCCCCCGCTGGCGGCCGAACGCCGGCCTTCCCCGCTCCTGGCGGCGTGCTGTGCGGGCGCGCCGGTCCTGGCGGTTCTGATCGGGCGCTGGCTCTCGATCTACGCGCCGGGAGCGGGCGATCCACTCGAGGCGCTCGGGTGGTTGGCGCTCTGTGCGTTGCCGGTCGTCGCCGTGGTGCTTTTCGCTCCCGCGGCGAGGCCGGCCGAGGAGTGAGCCTGGTGACCATAGGCGCACTTTCGCGATCGCGCGACCGGACCACAATGCTCCTCGAGCGAACGGCGGAGTCGGATGTCCGGTGAAACGATGACCGAGAGCGTTGGCGTCGCCAGCAGGTGGATGGATGCAACTCTCGTCGCGGCCTGCCCCCTCATTCCTGGTATGTGCGAGATCACACTAGAGGTCGACTCGTGGCCGGGGCATCTCGCCGGTCAGCATGTGGACATCCGTGTGCCCGGATCCTCCCGTTGGCAGAGGCCGCACAGCTACTCGATCGGCAACGCGCCCGGCACCGGGGGCATGCCGTTCAACTGGCTGCGCCTGGCCGTCCCGGTCGAACTGCTCATGCACTTCGACCCCGGCGGGCCTGTGCAGGTCGCCGGGCCCAAGGGCGACCGGATGGCGTGGGCGCCGGGGCAGACCGGCGAGCGTCCGCTTCTGCTGATCGGCGGTGGGAGCGGGATCGTTCCCCTGCTCGCCATCGCGTGCGCCTGGGCATCTCAGCCCAGTCGGAGCTCATTGCGACTGATACATTCCGTGCGGTCGCGGCGGCAGCAGCTCTACAGCGACGAACTGTCCCTTCTGGAGATCGAGTGCGGTGCTCGCGTGACGTCGGTCGTCACGCGAGGCGCACCCCCGAGTGCGCCCAGGGGTCGGATCGGCCTGCAGGATCTCGAAGCCTTCGGCCTGCCGCCGTCGGCTGAACCCGAGTGCTTCGTGTGCGGACCGGTCCCGTTTGTGCAGTCGGTCGCGACGATGCTCGCGAGCTCCGGCCATCCTCTCGAGCGCATCCGCACCGAGTGGACCGTTCCTCTCATCGGAGCGGCGGCCTAGTGCGCGTAGGTGTGGACGCGCAGCCGGTCGAGGATGTGCGCGATGCCCTCCGGGCGCACGGTGAGCGCTACCTGCGTCGTGTCTACACGCAGCACGAGATCGAGACCTGCAGCGACGCGGACGCGTCGCCTTCGGCGGAGTCCTTGGCCGCTCGGTATGCCGCGAAGGAGGCGGTGCTGAAAGTGCTGCGAGTCACGGACGAAGCCCCGCCATTCACCGATATCGAGGTTGTGCGCGAGCCGGGCGGCTGGACGTCCCTCAGACTCTCCGGCACCGCTCGTTCGCTGGCCGATGCTGCCGGTCTCACTGCCTTCGAGGTGTCGCTCACGCACACCCGCCAGCTCGCCATGGCCGTGGTCATCGCAACGTGAATGACGTCAGGAACGGAAACGGTCTGCACGCGATCACAGGCTTCCACGGCCTCATACAATGAGCACACGCGCTGCACTGCGCGCTCCACGAGAGATTGGGAATGTCGTGGACGAAACGATCCGGAAGGTTCTCGGCGAGTACGCGAGGATCGGTGTGGACATGGCGGGCGTGGAGCGCGACGCAGACCTCTACACGCTTGGCCTGACATCGCACGCCAGCGTGAACGTGATGCTCGGGCTGGAGGACGCCTTCGGCGTCGAGTTCCCCGACCAGCTCCTGCGCAAGGACACGTTCCGCTCCATCGCGAGCATCGCCGACGCGGTCAGCGGCCTCGGCGTGGCGAAGGCCTGATGGGCCGGCCGGCTCAGGGGCCCGACGAGGAGCGGGCCGCGTTCCGGGCCGAGCTGCTCGCCTCCGGCCTGCTCGTGCACGGCGGGGTGGACGGCCTGTATCAGCGCTCCGGCGCGTTTGAGCGCGTTGTGCGGGGAGTGGAGGCGTTGGCATCCCGTGCCGGACACGGGCGTGGAGGGCCGCAACTCTTCTTTCCTCCAATCATGGCCAAAGACGCTTTCGAGCGGACCGACTACCTGCGCTCCTTCCCCGATCTGGCCGGTGCCGTCGAGGTCTTCAACGGCGGTGACGCAGAACACGCCGAGCTCCTACTAGCGCTGGAGCAGGGAAGGAACTGGACCGACTTGCTCGTTCCCTCCGAGGTCGCGCTGAGCTCGGCAGCCTGCCATCCGCTGTACGCAACCCTCGCGGGCACCCTGCCTGCGGGCGGCTCGCACTACGAGGTGCAGGGCTACTGCTTTCGCCACGAGCCGAGCATCGACCCCGTGCGCATGCAGAGCTTTCGGCAGCACGAGTTCGTCTACGTGGGCGAGCCGGAATCGGCCCGATCGCATCGGGATGCATGGCTCGAGCGCGGAGCGGAGCTCCTGGAATCGCTGGGACTCGACGTGCGCGTCGAAGAGGCCAACGACCCGTTCTTCGGTCGCGCCGGGCGCATGCTCGCCGCGAACCAGCGGGCGACAGCCCTGAAGTTCGAGATCACGGCACCGGTGAGCTCGGATGTCGCTCGTACCGCCATCGCGTCGGCCAACTGCCACGAATCCCACTTCGGAGAGACTTTCGGCATCAGGACGGCCGACGGGATCGCCGCGCACTCCGCGTGCATCGGCTTCGGGCTCGAGCGCATTGCGCTGGCCCTCGTGAAGCGGCACGGCACCGACGTCGAGCGCTGGCCGGCCGAGGTGCGCGAGGCGCTGCGGGCGTGACGGAGCTGACGCGCATGTGCGGCGCACCGGCGACGCGAAGGGACCCGTCGTGACCGAGGCCGTGTCGCTGGAGCACGACGGGATCGTCGAGGCGCCCGGCTGGTTCGGGCCTTCAGAGCGGCCGCTGCTCGGCTGGTTCACGTATCCGGTCTCCAGACGGGTACGCGGCGCGGTCGTGCTGTGCCAGCCGCTCGCCGAAGAGGGCAACATGGCGTATCGCACCTTCCGTACCCTCGCGCGGCATCTGGCGATCGCCGGGTTCCTCGCTGTGCGCTTCGACTACGACGGCACAGGTGACAGCGCCGGTGACTTCGAGGATGGCGGGCGAGCGGATGCCTGGATCGCCTCGGTCACCGCTGCGGTGACGGAGGCCCGCGCGTGGGGCGTCGAACACGTGAGCCTCGTGGGAATGCGTCTCGGGGCCACCCTCGGTTATGTAGCGGCAGCTGAGGGCCGACTCGATCTCGACGAACTGGTGCTCTGGGATCCGTGCGTGACAGGACGCAGCTTCCTGCGCGAGCTTCAGCTCGTGCACAGCGTGTGGCTCGAGGGAAGGCTGTCGGCACCGGCCGGCTGGGTCGAGACGCCCTCATACCGCTTCACACCGGAAGCAGCATCCGGGATCCGTCGCCTTGCGATCGATGGACGCGCACCGGTGTCACGGCTCGCGCGGCGGACGACGGTCGTCGTACGAGCGGACCGAGCCCCGTCGCCGCAACTGGCGGATGCCGTCCCGGCCGCGGAGTGCAACTGGCGCGAATCGACCGGACAAGCCGAGCTGCTGAACGTTCCCACGCTGCATGCAGCCGTGCCCCATGAAGCGATCGAGGGCATCGTCACCGGGCTCTCGACGTCGGCCCAGAAGCCGGGAGTGGAGATCCGTCCACGCCTCCAGCCGTGTGCCACGTGGCGAGAGCGGGGCCACGAGATCCAGGAGAGCGCCTGCCTGCTCGGTCACGACCGATTGCTCTTCGGCATCCGCACGAGCCGGCCGGGATCCCACGAAGGAACGCCGCGGATCGCCATGTTCAATGTGGCGGCTGAACGACACCTCGGCGAGGGACGAACCTGGGTCAGGGTCGCACGGGCTCTCGCCGAAGACGGCGTCACGTCCGTGCGCGTCGACCACGGCGGTGTCGGCGACAGCGGCACGAGAGCCGAGCACGCGGACGACGCTGTGTATGCCGAGAACTGGATCGGCGACGTCGCCGACGTGGTGGACGAGCTCTCCGAGAACGGCCGGCACGAGGTGATCGGCGTCGGGCTGTGCTCCTCCGGCACCAGCGTGTTGCAGGCGGCGATCTCCGGCCGGCTCCACGAGGCCATCGTGGTGAACGTCGTGTTCGACACCGACCTGAACGCACGCCTGGCTCCTGGATGGACGTTGTTCCCCCGCAAGCCTGCCTGGCTGAAGAAGTTCGCAGTCCGACACAAGCGGATGGCTGCGTACCTGTGGGGTGCCTGGGGATTCGTGGATCCCAGAAGGGTTCCCGTCTGGACCACGTGCCGAGCCGTCGCGCGTGGCGTTGATCTCACCGTGGTGGCCGGCCCGGAGGATCTGGCCAGGCTGAGGCTGAACGCGCTTTGGCGCACGCTCTGGGGGCGACCGCTCACCGACGGTCGTCGATTCCGCACCGTACTCGTGCCGGATGCCGACCACTCGCTGCGCGTCAGCTCCGGACAAGACGAGGTCGTGGAGCGCATCGTGGAGCGAGTACGATCGCGCTCGGCGGGCGTGAGATCATGAGGATCATTCCGTTTTCGACCAGCGTGGCTCGACGCGATCCCAGTCGCTCGCCGGGTGATGGGGGATGCCGCCGGATGCGGCGACGAAGGGAGTCGTGGTGATGCAAGACACATCGACGCAGTCGCTCGATCGCGGTGACGAACTGCTGCTCGACGGGCTGTCCGCGCCGGCCGCGGGCGCAGGCGAACTCGAGAAGGAGGCGTGGCGGATCGGCGTCGACGTCGCAGGGCCGGTCGCCGACGAGGTGGATTCCGCCGCCCGATTCCCGCACGAGGCCGTATCCGCACTGCGCGAATCGGGACTGCTTGCGGCGCTCGTGCCGGCGGAGTTCGGCGGCGGCGGCGCGTCGCTCGCCGAGGTGGCCCAAGCCGTCAGAGCGCTCGCCGTGCACTGCACCTCTAGCGCCCTCGTACTGGGCATGCACAGCATCGAAGTCTTCAACCTGGTGAGACACGGGACCACGCCCGCGCTGCGAGACGTGCTGCGCGAGGTCGCGAGCGACGGCTTGCTCCTCGCGAACGCCAACAGCGAGGTCGGCATCGGCGGCGACGTCTCGCGCAGCCGATGCGCGCTCGAGCCTCGCGAGGGCGGCTGGCATCTGGAGAAGGATGCTCTCGCCATCTCGTACGGCGAGTATGCCGACGCGATCATCACCATCGCCCGACCCGACACGGATGCTGCCGAGACGGACCAGGTCATGATGGTTTGCCGCAGGCGTGACACGACGCTGCAGCCGACCAGCGAGTGGAACACCATGGGCTTGCGCGGAACGTGCTCGTCTGGGTTCCATCTCTCAGCGGACGTGGGAGCAGATGCGCTGTTCCCGGTGCCGTTCTCCGTGATCTCGAATAACGGAGCCGGACAGGCGAGGCAGATCCTGTTGAGCGCCGCGTGGGTCGGCCTGGCCGAGGCCGCTGGGGCCAAGGCGCACTCCTTCGTGAACGCGGCGGCGCGGCGTAGCATCGGCACGCTCCCGCCGTCCGCCATGCGGCTGGCGGAGCTCGCGAGCGAGCTCCAGGCGGCTCGGAGTCTTCTGATCTCCTCGGCGCTTCGCTACGAGGCGCTGGACCGTGCCGGAGACGGAGAGGACGCCGGGCTCATCGTCGGGCTCCGGGCTCTGAAAGTGTCGACGTCCGAGCTCGCTGTCAAGAGCGCAACGGCGGCTCTCAGCATCTGCGGCATGGCAGGCTTCCGTCGTGACACACCGTTCGCCCTCGACCGCATCGTGCGCGACGCGCACGGCGGCCTGGTCATGGTCAGCAACGACCGTCTGATGAACGACAACGCGCAACTGCTCGTCGCCCGCAAGGCGCTCTGACGTGTCGCAGATCGACGGGGGCCGAAGGCGTCTCGGCTTCGTGTTCCATCCGCGGTCTTTCGCGACCCTCTCCATCGTCGAGGCGGCAAGGGGTTTGTGCGACCTCGTCTGGATCGTCGACACGGGCGACCCGCGTCTGGAATCGATGACCAGGCTACTGTCGCGGCTGGGGACCGTGGTCGACGTCGCCGGGATGTCCGGGGCCGAGGCCGCGCAGCTGGTGCGCCAGGAACGGCTCGACGGAGTGCTTGCTCTCGCCGACGAGCTCCTCGAGTGGACGGCCCTGCTTGCGGCATCCCTGGGCCTCCCCTTCCACAGCGTCGAGACGACGAGACTGCTGACCGACAAGTTCGCGCAGAGGGCGGCTTTCCGCGCCGCCGGACTCCCGGCACCTGGCAGCTGGATCGTGCATCGCGGGACAACCGAAGACGGCTGGAGCCGCGTGCGCGATGAGGCGTCGTTCCCTGCCGTGCTCAAGCCGCGCCGTGGCGAGGGGAGCAAGAACACCATGGCAGTGGGCTCTATCTCCGAGGTGCGCTCCATCGTCGAGGCATTGGAGGATTCCGAAGACGAGCGCTCAGACCGTGAATGGGTGCTGGAGGAGTACATTCCGGATGCCGACGTCGAACTCTGCGGAGCGGAGTTCGCCAACTACGTCTCGGTGGAGGCCTTCGTGTGCGAAGGGCGCATCACGACCCTCGCCGTCACCGGACGAACACCGCCGGCGTGGCCCTTCCGTGAGACCGGGTTCTTCATCCCGGCGGAGATCGACGGCAAGCACGCGGCAGCTGTCGTCGACGCCGCGACGGGAGCCGCTCGCGCCCTCGGCATCACCATCGGATGCCTGCACACCGAGGTGAAGCTCACCGCGGCGGGCCCGGTCGTCATCGAGGTGAACGGCCGCATCGGCGGCGGCGTGCCCGAGATGCTCGAGCTCACAACCGGGATCGACTTCCTCGAGATCGCGATCCGCCTTGCACTCGGCGAGCGCGTGGACGTGGGCACGCTCGAGCCGCGAGGTCTCGGCTACCTCCTCTACGTTCAGGCGCCGGATCATATCCATCGCATCACGGCTGTCACCGGACTGGACGATCTGAAGTCGACGCCTGGCGTGCGGGAGGTGGTGCTCAACCGCGGCCCTGGATACGACGTCGACTGGCGGGACGGCAACCACGGGCACGTGTACTCCGTGCTCGGCACAGCCGACGACCATGACGGGCTCAGGGCGGCTCTGGAACGTGTGCCGGAGCTGGTGCGCATCGATGGGGTCTGACCGCAGGCGTTCTCGACGCCCGCTCGTCGTGGGCGTCGCGCTGGCTGCGGTCGTCGTACTTCTCGCCGTTGGAGTCGCGGCTGCAATGTGGCATGCCCCAGCGGTGACGGCCGGACCGTCGGCGCCTTCGACCGCCGCACCCTCGCCGTCCGCATCGGGGGCGGCGTCCGGCGACCATGTGGTGACGGTGCAGGCGGCCGGCCGCTCACGCACCATGATCGTCCACCTTCCGCTGGGGACGCCGAAGGAGCCGCTGCCGCTTGTGCTCGTCTTCCACGGTGCCGGCGACACCGCGGAAGGCACCGCAGCATCCACCGACTTCGAACGCGTCGCGGACCAGCGGGGCCTTATCGTCGCGTTCCTCCAGGGCTACCAGAACACCTGGAACGAGGGGGCGGGGCACACGCCCGCGGAGGTGGCCGGCGTCGACGACGTGGCGTTCGCACGCGCCGCCGTTCAGACCATCGAGGGAATGCGCTCGATCGACCACGAGCGGATCGCCGCTGTCGGGTTCTCCAACGGTGCCCTCCTGGCCGACCTGCTCGGCTGCCGCATGGCCGAAATGGTGCGACTGATCGTCCCGGTGTCTGGGCCCCTCCCGGTGTCGGTGTCTCAGTCCTGCCGCCCGAGCCGACCGGTCTCGGTGCTCGAGGTACACGGCACGGCCGACGACTCGATACCCTACGGCGGCGGGCCTTTCGCCGGCATCGGCGGCGGCACGACGGTGCTGTCCGCGCCGGATGCCGTCGCGCGGTGGGCGGCCCTCGACGGGTGCGATTCGCACGCGTCCCAGAAGTCGGCCTCCGGCGGCATCCGGATCTCCGCCTACACCGGATGCCCGGCCGGGATCTCCGTTCAACTCCGGACGGTGGAAGGCGGCGGGCACGCCTGGCCGGCCGACATCGGCGAACTCGTCGCAGGTGCCCTCGGCGAATGACCGCTCCTCAGCCGGCGAGGCGAAGAGCGCCCTCCGAGGGTCGGCGTCTGGGAACGGACTGAGTGAGCCCCGCCAGCAGCGACTCCATGCTCTGACGGCGCTGCTGAGCGATGCGCGCGATCGCAATGGCGAGCACGTCCGTGCGCTCGAGCAGTTCCGCGACCCGGTCGACCTCGCGGGGAACCCGCAGGCCGAGGCGGCTGAGATCGACGATCAATCCCAGAGCGTCGAGCTGCGAGTACAGGTCCACGCGCTTGTCCCGCCGCATGTCCGGGTCGCCGGAGTTCACGCTCCACTCGGCGCCGCCCTGGTCGACGAGGCAGATCGTCGGCGTGCCTTGTGCCCAGGCGTTGATCGCGAGGTGGTACGTGTCGGTGAGCACGACGTCGAAGTCGCCCAGCCCGTGGATGAGCTCCTGGGCGTCGACTCTTCCCGGGTCGGGCTTGGGAACGCCGCGAAGCGAGCGGATCGCGGTCCCCACCAGGTCGATCCGGCTCGGGTGGGCCCGCTGAAGCTCCAGCGCGGGCCATGCCGCTCGGAACCTGCGCCGAGTGTCGACGGGCCAGAACGCGGGCGGACCGCCCCAGGGAATCCAGGCGGCAGGCATCCGCAGCTTTTGGGACAGTCGGCGTCCGAATCTCGCCACAGCCTCCGGTTGCACCCGTGAACGACCGATGAAGACGCCGAGCCCGTTGCCGCCACGGTGCACGCCGTCGTGGAGCAAGAACGCGGCATCCAGTCCCTGTGCCGGGCCGCGCTCCGGTCCCCTCACAGTTCTGACCACCTGCGCCGAGTAGGGATCCCTCACCCACACCCCGCGTATCCCGCGAAGGAACCGGTCGAGATCGCGGCCGTATTGCGCCGCGTAGTCGTAGGCGGTGTTCATGCTGAGAGTGCTCCCGTAGGAGAACACCCGGCCGAGGGTGCGCTCGTCGGCATCGCTAAGCAGCAGCGTACGTGCGACGAGCCGGTCGGCCTCCTCGCGCGAGCAGAGCCCGATGCGTCTGGAGAGCACGTCGGCCATGTGTCTCTGGTAGACAGCCATGTGCATGAAGTCGCCCCAGTACACGACGCGATTCGCGCTGAGTGCCTCCTCGAGGTGACCGCGTAGCGACCGGTACGTGATACCGGTGTCCGCATCGTGGTAATCGGCCGACTCCGCCAGCGGGGCATCGCCTCTGAATTGGATCCACTCCCCGACGTCCCAGAGACGCCAGTACGTGACGTCCTTGGCTCTGGCGGCCTGCGCGACGCGCCCGAACGCGAGATCGACGGACGTCATCCCTGGATTGCGCCCGTTCGGCGGTGCGCAGATGACGCTCACCTTGCCGAGGCTGGATGCTGCCATGATGCCTCGATCCTCGAGTCTTCCCACCGGACCTGTGCTGTCATCCACGGGGCAGGATGTCGTTGCACGGCGGTGCTCGTGGCCCACACCCGGTGAGGGATGAGCGGCGCTCATGTTACTCGCAGCAGTGCGTGTCCGAGTGTGAGTATTCGATGATTCTCAGATGTCGGTCGATCGGGCTCGGGCCTCGCCGCCCTCGCCGAGTTCTGCTCGCGCTGTGGCCTGTGCTGCCTGCTGCGCCCGGAGGCGACCCGCGCCGGGATTCATCCCGATCGCGTTGGCGACGTCACGTGCCATCGCCCGCCATCGCGGGAAGACCCACGACGACCCGAGCGTCGACCAGGTTCTCAGCTTCTCGGCGAACGGCAGATCGCTGTGCGCCACCCCTCTGTACATCTCGACGTTGGTCCGTGTCTCCGCGAAGGACCGGTCACCGCGCTGACCGGGCGCGAACCACGCCGATGCCTCGGAGCCCTGCACAGACACCTGGGCGTCGTGCCGGCGTTGGAGGAAAGCCTGCTCGGGGGCGGTCGCCATCTTTCCGGCACAGAGCAACTCCACCAGCAGCACCATGTCATCGCCGAGCACGGAGCGGATGCCACGCGTCTTGCGCAACGCTGACATGCGGATCACACCGTACATCGGGTGCGAGGCCTGTGCGCGCAGCATGTTCCCGACCCGTTCGTGGGCCGTCTCGGCGTCCAGCCCCATGCTGGAGTCGTTGAGGTCTTCGTAGACCACGCCCTCCCCATTGATGATGCGCGTGCGGGGGCAGGCGAACGCGGTGCCGGGCCCTCCCTCATCCAAGGCGGCGATGGTCGCCGAGGTGAAGCCGGGCAGCTTGATGTCGTCGGCGGCCATCCAGCTGAAGAGCTCGGTGTCGCAGAGCGCCATCACATTCTGGTAGTTCCAGATGCCTCCGCGGTTCTCCTCGTAGCGGTGATAGTCGATTCGATCGTCGTCGGCCGCGGCCGCGCGGCAGATCTCCTGGGTGCCGTCGGTCGAGCCGTTGTCGGAGATCACGATGCGGATGTCCGACTCGCTCTGTTCTCGCACCGAGCTCAGAGCGGACTCCAGATAACGCTCGCCGTTGTAGACCGGGATTCCGAAGGTGAGGCGTGTCATCGTCACTCCGTCGTGATGATCAGCTTGGCCGCCGAGAACGCCTCGGCATATCTGCTCTGTCTTCCGGTGCTGTCGGCTGCACCCGACCCGTGCTGGGCCTCGGCGCCACGCAAACGCATGATGCTCAGGAAGAACTCATCGTCCCACCAATCCCGGCCGTGCTGCGAGGGGAACAGCGAATTGAGCAGCCCCACTTTGCGGGACGCGTCAGCCTCCGACACCGGCACGTACACGTTCGGCCGGCCCAGATCGCCGTCCCACTTGGGTATTTCGTAGTGCAACACGAGCGGTCCACGCCACACAGTCGGCACGAGGCTACCGAGCAGGCGATGGTCCTGGTGCGCGTCCTCGGATCGCGGCACGAAGACCACATCCGGCCGCGGGTTGTCGTCGCGGAAGGCGTGCAGCAGGTCTTTGACGGCTCCCCAATACTCCGGCAGTCGTGCATCGGGGAGTGCGCCGAAGACGGGCTCTCTCGAGGCTCCGAACGCCTCGGCGGCACGGCGCGCCTCCTCCTGCCGTTCGGGCGTTCCGGTGGCGACGAGCGTTCGTAGGTCCACGTGGCCGCGGGAGGCGAGGGAGAGGAGGGTCGCGCCGCACCCGATCTCGATGTCATCCGGGTGCGCACCGATGGCGAACACCGTCAGGGGACCGGGGGGAAGGTCGAGTGCAGTCATGTTGCCTTCCTCGTGGCCAGCAGCACGGGTTCGATGTCGCGCCATTGTGCATCGAGCCGCTCCCGAGCCGCATCCACCGCCTCGTCGATGCCTGTCGTCAGTTCCGACCGTTCGGACGCCAGTCGCATCGCGGCCTCCGCCACTTCATGAGCATCGAACGACTCGATGTCGTGGTGCTCGTACCGAAGCCCGAGCTGGTCGAGAATGGCGCGGTGCTTGTCCCCGTAGCCGATGGAGACGACAGGTGTTCCGGCAAGGAGGCCCATGATCACGGTGTGGTATCGGGAGGCGACCACCACGTGCGCCGCCGACATCTCGGTCACGAGCTCGTCGGGGCTGCGCGCCTCGACGACGGGAGTGCCGTCGGTCAGGCTCGCGGCCAGCAGATGGGCGAACCCGAGATCGCCGTCGTCTCCGCCGACTAGTCGCACCGCGTAGCCGCGCGATTGGAATGCGCGGGTCAAGGTGATCAGCTGCGCCGTATACCCCTTGTGCACTGCCTCGCTCGTCTCGTGCGAGCTATCTCTGCCCCAGTAGTCCATGACTCCGAGCGCCACGGTCGGGACTGCAGCGGGCGCCGAACGGGGAGGGCGCAATGCGAAGGCCAAATCGGTGACGACAGGGTCGGATGCCGCCTCGTGAAGGCCGTTGACGATCATGTTCGCGCGCGACGTCGAGTCTCGGTACGAGCGGTAGTCGGCGGACTTCCCCGCACCCCGAACGAAGAATCGGGCGAGCTTGCGGGGCAGCACCTCGACCCCGATGTCGAGAAGCACGAATGGGCGTCTCGCCATACGGCTTCCACGCCCCAGCGCCCAGATCTCGAATGGTGTTCCGAACGCTCCGGAACCGTAGCGCTCGAGGCCCCCGGTTCCGGCGACGACGACGACGTCGACCGAGCGCGCGGCCGCGAGTGCGCCACGCAGCAGACGCAGCCGGTTGACCCCAGCCGACGCGACCCCGTGGAGACCGGACCTCGCCCGGCCCTCGACGGGACGCCCAAGGCTCAGGGCGGGTATGCCGTGCAGCGCCGAGGCTGCTGCCGGGTCTTCGCAGAACAGGACCGGGTCGTACTCGTCGGAGTTGAGACGCTCGAGGAACGCAGCGAGGGTCGCCTCGTTGCCGAAGTTGCCGCGACCGAACACGCCCCAGAGGCCGACACGGATCCTGGGCTGCATCACGGTCTGCTCCGCCCGCACGCCATCATGCACCGCGGGGAGCGTGGGCTCACACCGTTTCCCTCTGTCGCCACAGCTCCCACGGGGCCGCACCCGTCGCGTGAAGCTCTTCGAGGTAGGCGCGCTCCTTCAGCGTGTCCATGCACGCCCAGAACCCCTCGTACCTGTTCGCCGTGAACTTGCCTGCAGCTGCTGCACGGATGCATCCGTCCATCACCAGGTCTTCGCCCTCGTCGATGTAGTCGAAGATGCTCTGTCGGAGCACGAAGAATCCGCCGTTGATCCACATGTTCATCGAGGCCACGGGGACGATCCCGGTCATGCCGCCTTCCTGGTCGAGCCCGACAACATGGAAGGAGTCCTGGGGTGGAACAGCCAGAAGGCTGCCTGCGTGACCAGCAGGAAGAGAGGCGATCAGCGCGTTCATATCGACGTCGGACACGCCGTCGCCGTAGTTGGCCAGGAAGACGTCATCGCCCTCCAGGTACGGGCGCACCCTGCGCAGGCGCTCGCCGATGGCCGTGGTGAGCCCGGTGTCGACGAAGGTGATCTTCCACTCCGAGATGTCGGACTCGAGCATCTCGACATCCTGACCGCCGTTGCTGAGCACGAAGTTGTTGGAGGCGGTCTCGCGGTAATTGAGGAAGTAGTCCTTGATGACGCTCGCTCCGTAGCCAAGGCACAGGATGAACTCCGTGTGACCGAAGTGGGCGTAGTACCGCATGATGTGCCACAGGATCGGACGGTCTCCGATCGGCGTCATGGGCTTGGGGGCCGACTGGTTGTCGGCACGTATGCGCATTCCCATGCCCCCGCAGAACAGCACGACCTTCATGTCACACTCCCAACCGCCGCGGTGCGGCGAACTCACGTATTGCAGGCGCGACCGGCCTGCCGAGCAGAAGACCGTCGGTCGTGCCTGCTGCGATCGCCTCTGCATAGACGGCGGATGCCGCCCGTACTGCCTCGACCGTGGTCTCGATGTCGTCGTCGGTGTGCGCCGCCGAGATCACCAGCGACTGCGCCAGCACGCCGTGCCGCAGCAGCTCCTGGATGAATAGGGTGCGGAATGCCTGGGACGGCTTGCCCTCGTTATCCTTCGTGCCGAAAACGAGTGCGGACGGTCTGCCGAGGATGGCGATGTGGTCGGCCATCCCGGCGCCTGCCACCGCCTCGAGCAAGCCGGCCTTGAGCTTTTCACCCTGCGATTCCATGATGCCGACGACGTCGCGCTGCTCGTAGTCGTCTGCCACCGCGAGATACGCGGCCATCCCTGTGGTCTCCGCCCCGTGGGTGTTCGAGAGCAGGAAGACGCGCGAGGCATCCGTGTTGAGGCCGCCAAGCTCCATGAGCTCGCGCTTTCCTGCGAGGGCAGACACGCTGAAGCCGTTGCCGAGCGCCTTGCCCCAGGTCGACAGGTCGGGAGTGACGCCGTAGACGGACTGCGCGCCGGCCGGCGACCAGCGCATGCCGGAAATCATCTCGTCGAAGACGAGCACGAATCCGTCCCGGTCGGCGAGTTCCCGCACCCCCTCGAGGAACCCAGGGGCCGGCTCGACAGTGCCGGTCGCCGCCTCCATGATCACGGCGGCGATCCGGCCCTGGTGCTCGTCGAGCACGGCGCGAAGCGAGCCGAGGTCGTTGTATGCGAATCCCACCGTCAGATCGCGGACCGCTTGCGGCACACCGGCCGGCATGGCGCTCGCGCCCATGAACCAGTCGTCGACCGAGAAGAACGGCTGAGTGCGGCACACTGCTACCAGGTCGCGTCCCGTCGCGGCCCTTGCGAGCTTGATGGCGGCTGTCGTGACGTCCGAACCGTTCTTGGCGAACTTCACCATGTCGGCGGTCGGTACCATCTGCAGAAACCGCTCTGCGGCCTCCACCTCCCACACCGTCGGTCGCGAGAAGTTCACGCCGTCGGCCGCGGCCCGGCACACCGCATCGACGACGGGACGGTAGCCGTGGCCGAGCGTCACCGCCTTCAGGCCCATGCCGTACTCGACGAGCCAGTTGCCGTCGGCGTCGAGCACTCTCGCGCCTTCGCCGCGCACGATGACGGGCGTGATCTGCTCCGGGTACTGATCCGACCCGCGCGCGTTGGTGTGCGCACCTCCAGGCACGAGCTCGTGCAGCCTCCGCTGCAACCTGCCCGACTCGGCGAATCGGTCGACGATGTCGTCGTTGACTGTGTTCACTGCCTAACCCCCTGGCGCGCGTCGGCGAGACGGCGATGCCCTACGGTGTGACTATGGACACAGCGTACTGGGCTGGTCGGACCGTTTTCATCACGGGCCACACCGGTTTCAAGGGCGCGTGGCTGTGCCTTTTACTGCACCGGATGGGCGCTCGCATCCACGGGTACGCGTTGCAGACGCCCGAGACCTTTCTGTACCAGCGAGCGGGGATCGCGGACCTCGTCGAGCGCGACGTGCGCGGCGACATCCGCGACGCGGACTCCGTGTCGGCTGCCGCACTGCAGTCGGGTGCGGACATCGTGCTCCACCTTGCGGCTCAGTCGCTTGTGCGCGAATCGTATCTGACGCCGCGTGAGACGTTCTCCGCGAACGTTGACGGGACGCTCTCGGTGCTCGACGCCGTGCGCCGGGTCGACTCGGTCGAGCGTGTCGTCGTCGTGACGACCGACAAGGTGTACCGCAACAACGAGTGGGCGTGGGGATACCGTGAGATCGACCATCTCGGCGGCGACGATCCCTACAGCGCCAGCAAGGCGGCGGCCGAGCTTGCGACACACTCGTTCGCGGTGTCGTTCCCGCGCGACCGGTTCGCGGTGGCATCCGCCCGCGCCGGCAACGTCATCGGCGGCGGTGACGCGACTCCGGACGCCCTCATCCCCGAATTGATCTCGGGCTTCGCCGATGGTCGCCCGGCCCGACTACGCAGGCCGCGGGCGACCCGTCCTTGGCAGCACGTCCTCGAGCCGCTCAGCGGCTACCTCACGCTCGCGGAGAACCTGGACGAGACGCGGAACGACACGGCGTGGAACTTCGGCCCTGCGTCTGAAGACGAGCTCACGGTCGGCGGCCTGGCCGACGCGGCCGCCCGGTTGTGGGGTGCCGATGCCCGTTGGATCGACGAAGACGACGGCGGCCCTCACGAGGCAGGGCTCCTGATGGTCGACTCGGCCAAGTCGCGCACGCAGTTGGGCTGGCGTCCGACGCTCCGCGTCGCCGAGGCCATCGAGTTCACCGTGGAGTGGGAGAAACGCGTTCGCGCCGGTGAGTCTCCCTTCGCGATCACTGCCGATCAGGTGGATCGTTACCTGGCGCGCCATCAGAAACAGGAGGCGTCATGAGCAGCACGCACACAGCACCGGTCGAACAGTGGCGTGATCGTTGGTCCGGCGACGCATCCGGCGTGGTCGTGCTCGATCTCGGCGAGCAGCCGGCGTCCGACCTGTTCCCGAAACCGACAGACCCTACGCCGGACCCGCGATATCGCATGCGCATGGTCTTCAGCCCGGTGAGCGGCCTGCTCCAGCTCGAAGACGACCCGACGACGCCCGAGGAGGTCATGGGGGTTGAGCCGGCGGCGCTGGTTCGGCAGGCCGAACTCTGCGTCGCCGACGCGGACGCCGCGGGCCTGATCGTGCCGAGGTCCCGCGTTCTGCATTACCCCAGTCCGCACGGCGGATCGTGGCGCAAGCAGCTGGAGCCGTTCGACCTCGTCGAGGTGTCGGAAGGCGAGGCCGAACTGATCGTCGACGTGCACGGGATGATGCACGCTGCAGACCAGAAGGCGGCATTCCTCGAGCGACGCGATCACCTCTCCGACGACGGCGTCATCCTCTTCATGATCCACAACGCGTCGGCGATCGTTCGCGAGGGCATGTGGAACGCACTCAAGAACGGGCATTTCGCCTACTACACGACACCTGCCATGGTGCGTATGGCCGACGAGATCGGTCTGGTGGCGATCGGCGCCTGGTCCTATCCGCTCTACAACAATGGAACGACGATGCTGGCCTTCGCCAAGAAGGACGGAGCACGGCGACCGGTGCAGGCGGATTCGGTGACAAAGCTGATCGAGGAGGAGAGCGCACTTGGCGTGCTCGACCCCGAACGCATCACTGAGTCGTTGCACACGGCGCTCGTGGACTCGGTGGCGGCCATTCGTGCGTACCTCGACGGTGCGAAGGAGCAAGGCCTGACTGTCGCCGGCTACGGTGCCGCATCGCGCACAGCTGCGCTGCTCACCTCTGCGGAGGTCTCCACGGACGACGTGACCATGATCGCCGACGCTTCGACGGGCAAGCACGGGCGCACGATGCCTGGAACGCGCATCCCGATCGTCTCGCCGGACGAACTCGTGGCGGCGCGACCCGATCGCGTGCTGCTCTTCATCTCCGACCTGCTGCCGGAGGTGCGGCGAGCGATGCCGGGAATCGAGCAGAGCGGCGGCAAATGGGTTGTGGTCGATCCGGTGCCGACCGAGGTCGACGCACAGTAGCGACAGCGTCGATTCCGCTGGGCTGTGATCAGGCAGCACCCACCGAGCGCTTGTACTCCTGCCAGGAGATTCCGTTGCGATCGCGTTCGCTCACGATCGTGATCGGCGCTGGCCAGACCACGGCAAGGTCGGGGTCGTCGAAGGCGACCGTGATGTCCTCGTCGGGCCCGTAGAAGTCGTCGATGCGGTAGCAGAAGTCGGTCACCGAGGTGAGCGCCTGGTATCCGTGCAGAAAGCCGCGCGGGATGTAGACCTGGCGGTGCACCTGATCGTCGAGTACGAACGTGCGCACCTCGCCGAATGTCGGCGATCCCGGGCGCGCGTCGATCGCGATATCGAGCACAGCGCCGTGCGCACAGCGCACGAGCTTGGCCTCGCCCTTGTTCGCCCGGCCGTGCAGGCCGCGTACCACCCCTTGGTAGGAGCGGGACTGGTTCTCCTGCTTGAAGCTCGCCGGGTCGATTCCCGCGTCGGCCAAGATCGCGACGTCCATGGTACGGGTGAAGTAGCCGCGTTCGTCGCGATGAGGGTTGGGCTCGAGCACGATCAGGCCCTGGATGTCGGTCTCGATGATGTTCATGTCGCGCCCTCGTCTCCTTCGCCGGTCCCGGCAGGGTCACAGGCTATCGGACGGCGAGACGCCGCGGCAGTGCCCCATTCCAGGCGCCTGAGACGGCGGCAGCGGTCTCGGCGATGGTGAACCGTTCGGATGCGGCGATGCGGGCCGCCTCGGCCCGGGCATCCGCCGCTTGCGGGTCGTCGAGCGCAAAGGCGATGGCTTCGGCGAGCGACGGGACATCTCCGGCCCGCACGAGGACACCCAGCGAAGTCGTCCACCAGGGGCCCTCCGCTCGGCCGTGCTCGTCGAGGATCTCCGGCACGCCGCCCGCCGCGCTGGCGACGACGGGCACGCCCGCCGCCATCGCCTCGGCGATCACCTGGCCGAACGGCTCGGGAACGGGCGAGGCGTGCACGAGGAGGGCCAATCCGCGCAGGCGAGCATGAGCATCCGAGACCCAGCCGGTGAACTCGACCCGGTCTGCGATGCCGAGCTGGCCGGCGAGCGAGCGCAGCTCCGCCTCGTACTCGTGTTCGCCGAACAGAGCGCCACCGACCACTGCGAACCGCACGTGCTCGTTACCGGCCGCGACGAGCGTCGCCGCGCGCAGGAACTCCCGCTGGCCCTTTGTGGGGCTGATCCGACCGACAATGCCGACGACGGGCTCCGCCCGGTCACGGGATGCCTGTGCGAACGCCTCGGGGGGCAGCCCTGGGTAAGCAAGCGCTGCCTTGCGTCTGGCGAGCGAGGGGAGTGTCTGCAGGGTCGCCCGGGAATTGACGACGATGGTGCGCGGTCCTATCACAGCCATGAGTCGCATGATGAGCACCAGTGGAGCCGGCAGGTAGTCACGGGCCAGCCGGTCGTGCAGATGCCACACCCAGCGGCGGCCGGCCAAGGGAGCGGCGACGAACGCGAACACCGCGGACTTGAGCGAGTTCGCGATCACGAGGTCCGCCTCGGAACCTCGGATCGCGCGCACAAGACGAGGCAGGAATCCGACAGCGCTCGCCGCGGACCGTACCCCGCCCGCCAGCAGACGCTCCCGAGATGCCGTCACGACATCCCCGGCAAGGGGGAGAACGCCGGTGCGGATGCCGACCGCGGAGAGCCTGCTCACCAGCGGCCCATCGGCGAACAGCAGGACGCGCAGCTCGAACGACCCGGACGCCTGCAGAGCCTCGCCGAGCCGGAGCAGTGCCAGCTCGGCGCCGCCTTCCCTGGCGGTGTGGTCGAGAACGAGGACGCGTGGCAGCCGCATCGTCTCCCCCTTCGCTCGCGACGCCTCCACTTTAGGGCGCATGCTCATCACACCACGCGCGCTAGCGTGGTCGCGTGGGGGTTGCATCGTGAGGATCGCGCTGGCGACGAGCTCCTACGACCCGTACGTCGGGGGCGTCGAGGAACACGTGCGCAACGTTGCCCGCATCCTGCGGAACCGCGGCCACGACGTCGTGGTCTGGACGATCGACCGCGACGGAGGCCACGCGATCCGCAGGGTCGACGGCGTAGAGGTGCGCGACCTGCCGGCGCCATTGCCCGCGAGATCCCTCCGCGGGATGTTCGCGTTCGGGCTCCGCGTGCCGCTCGCCGCTCTCAGATGGCGCAGGGCGTTCCGCGCACACCGACCTGACGTCATCCACGTGCACTGCTTCGGGCCGAACGGCACGTACGCGCGCGTGCTCGCCAAACGCACGCGAACGCCCTTGGTGATCACGGCACACGGGGAGACGCTCGCGGACGACGCCGGCGTCTTCACGCACTCCCGCTTCGCGGTCGACAGCCTGCGCAAGGGTCTGACGGCGGCGGCGGCCGTGACCGGATGCTCTGAGGCAGCTCTGGACGACCTGGTCGCTCGGTTCGGTCTGGCCCAAGGGCGCGGCGTCGTGGTCTTCAACGGGATCGACCTCGACGAACCGGTCGGCGACCTGCCCGACGGCGTCGGAGGTCGCTACATCTCCGCGGTCGGGCGCCTGCAGCGCATGAAGGGCTTCGATCTTCTCATCGAGGCCTTCGCTCGCGCCCGACTCCCGGACGATGTGCGGCTCGTCATCGGCGGCGGGGGTTCTGAGCTCGGCGAGCTTCGTCGGCAGGCCGAGCGTCTTGGCCTGGGGGATCGCGTCGTTCTGACGGGCTGGCTGGATCGAGCGGCGGTCGCTGCTGTACGGCAGGGGTCCGCAGTCGGGGTCATGCCGAGCCGGTTCGAGTCGTTCGGCATCGCGGCGCTGGAGGTGTGGAGGGCCGGTTCCGCCCTCATCGCCACAACGCACGGCGGTCCGCCGGAATTCGTGACCGACGGCGAGGACGGTCTGCTGGTGGATCCCTTAGACCCCGATTCGTTGGCGGCCGCCCTTCGCGACTTGATCGCCGACCCTGCGCGGGCGGCGGCGCTGGGTGAGGCGGGAGCTCGCCGGGTCCGGTCGTTCAGCTGGGACCGCACTGTGGACGCCTACGAGGGCGTTTACCGGGAGCTCGCCGGCGCCCAGGCGGAGACGGCCGAGACGGACATGACGTAGTCGGTCTGCGTCTGCAGTCCCATGAAAGGCGGCGGCAGCCCTCCAGCGAATCCGGTGTAGTTCATGTCGAGCATCTTCACGTCGCGGATCGTCGTCCACTCGGCGCGCACGCGCACGGCCTTGGCCTTGATCGGATCGAATTTGAAGACCACCGTGCGGTACCAGAATTGCTCTGTCGGGCTGGCCACGATCTGCCAGGACCCGTCCGGCTTCTGCACCGAGACCGTGTAGCCACGCAGGCCCGCCTCGCAACAGGCGATGTTGCCGGTCGCGACGGCGATGCGATCGATGGTCGTCGGAGACTTCAAGCCGATCGTGACGGTGGGGTCAGGATCGATCTTTCCGTCGATCGCTCCCGACCGCCATGGCCGGTAGGGGTCGGCTGTTCCCGAGGTGATCGTCTGGGTCTTCGCGCCCTTGAACGTCGACGACGCTGTCGCGCTTCGGCCCTTCAGCAGGTCCGGACCGTAGGCCTCGGTCGCCCTGAGGCCCAGCGTGCTGCCCGCTGCAGCCCTGAAGAACTGCGGCGCCGAGGTGAGCGTGACGTCTGCGGAGCCGCTGGAGAGCGTGACACCCGCCGTCGAGCCGTACTCGTCCGTGACGCGCACAGTGGAGGCATCCGTCGTCAGCGTCGCGCTCAGACGGGCCTCGTCGGTCCAGGCCACGAGCATGGTGTCGTCGCCCGGCACGCGCATGACCTGTGCAAACGGGATGCCGGTGGCCACGGTGACCGGCACTCCTCGTCCCTGGAGCAGCCGCGAAACCGTAGCGAAAGCGAGGCCACCCGGTTTCACGTACGACCGGTACTGGATGAGCGACCAGCTGGAGTCGTTCTCGCCCCAGCCGCCCTCGCTGTAGAAGTAGGTCCAGCCGGCGATCTTGTCCTGCTTGTACCAGAGGAGCTTGCGTGTCACGTTCGAACCCTGTGCCCAGTACGCGCTGGCACTGTCGGACGTCCACCCCGACTCGGTGTCCCAGATCGGCAATGAGGCGCACGCAGGACCGAGTGCTTTGCGGAACGCGTCGTATCCGGCACCCGCAGCGGCGAATCCCTCCTCCTCCCACGATCTGTTCCAGCCCGTGTACGGATGCACCCCGACGGCGTTCACGTGTGAGCAGACCCCGTCGGCTGAGGCCTTCTTCCACCAGTCGTTCTCGAATCCGAGAGTGTTGCCGGCGATGACGTACGCCTTCGGATCGGCAGCGTGCGCGGCATCGGCGAACGGTATCTCCACCGTCTTCCAGTACTCGTCGGCGGAATCGTAGAAGCTGTTCGGCTCGTTGTAGGCCTCCCACGAGGTGATACTTGGAGCCTCGCGTTTGAACTCCTCGACGATGAGCCGCACCCACCCGGCCCACGTCCCTGAGGCGACGGCGGCCTTCTCGGCATCTCCGCCATCGCCGACCTGCACGATCAGTCTCACGCCATGCCGTTCGGCGTACGCTCCCGCCTCGCGAAGATTCTGGAAGGGATCGGTGTTCGGATTGTCGGAGAGGTTCGCACCGGGGAGCGCCCACCACTGGATGGCGGCCGGACTCGGGGTGGCCTTCGCATCAGGGATGAGGCTGCCGAAGTCGAGCTGCACCCGGTCGCTGTAGATGCCGAGAGTCGCGGCCAGCTGAACGCCGCGCAGCGGCGCAGGGCCGCCCCAGTCGTCCCCCGGCGGGAGCTGAGACAGCCGAAGGTCGGCATCCGCCGCCCCCACCGAGTAGTGCAGGCACGAACCGGACAGCACGGTGTTCGACGCCGTTTCGACGATGGCGAGACTCACCTCATACGGGCCGGGACGTGCAGTCGGCAGCTGCAACGCCGATTGGCCGCCACCCCAGGGGATGGCGACGGTCTTCTCCGCCGAGGAGATCGGATCGGCGAGAGTCGGATCGCCGGTGACCGTGTACCGCACTTCGATTCCCGGTCGCCGCGCGCCTGGGAGGTCTCCCCATCCCTTCTCCGTTCGTAGGTAGACAGCGGGCGCCCGACCGGCATCGAAGTGGTTGAACGCGACGCGTGTCACCGCTCCTATGCCCAATCCGAGCTGGGCGACGTCCGGCTCGACGTCGGCGGTGGGGAGCAGGGGAGACGCAATGCGTGAGGCCATCTGCGCCGAGCTGAGCGTCGCGACGCTCTCGACGGCGTCGTCGCCCGTCTTCACGAGCATCCAGTACCTGCCGCCGGACTCGACCATGGCGGCGGGATCTGCGGGCGAGAAGCCGTCCTGTCCCGAGAGCCAGACGCCCTTGCGCACGCCCAAATCGTCGATCCACTGCACGCCGTACGCGGTGCTCAGCAGGTATCCCGTGCCCGCCGGCCCGGGCACGACCGAGCTCAGCCGGTACGGTGAGGGAGTCGTGGGAACGGCGCCGTCCCCTGCGTCGCTGCCGTCGCCGCCGGAAGCGGGATAGACGGCGTGCAATCGCGTCGCGCCGCTCGTAAGATCGATCGCCTCGAGCGTCGTCAATGGGGCGGAACCGGTTGTCGTGCTGTACCCGGCGATGAGACCTCCGCCCAGGCTGTTGCCGATCACGTCGGGAACGTGGGACAGTACCCCGAGATTCGCCCCTGACGCACGCATGACATGCACCGTGTGGGTTCCCTCGCCGATCAGCAGCGCTCCCGATCCCTTGTATTGCGGCACCCACACGAGGTATTGGAGATCGAGCGGATGCCCGGTGGTCTCCCTGCTCTTCGGCACATCGAACGAGCCGAGGCGCGATCCGTCCGCAGCCAGATGCACGATGCGTCGAGTTGAACCGTGGTACGAGTCGACGAGGAACAGCGAGCCGTCGTCGGCGAGCGCCCAGCGGCCCTCGTGCTTGATAGGCACCGTGATCGTGCCTTCGGGCTTTCCCGTGAGGGAGTACCGCAAGAACTCCGAGGAGCCGTTCTTCAAGTCTCGATCCACCACGACGGACCCGTCGGCGACGGCCAACGATCCGAGCGTGCCGTCGCCGCTGATCCTCCACGA
This sequence comes from Humibacter sp., assembly GCF_051954055.1. Taxonomy (NCBI): domain Bacteria; kingdom Bacillati; phylum Actinomycetota; class Actinomycetes; order Micrococcales; family Microbacteriaceae; genus Humibacter; species Humibacter sp. Next base: position 48,210 of record NZ_JBQCIE010000105.1, read on the forward strand.
GTCGAGCGCGGGCGGATTCGTGCCTGCCGGTCGATTGGCTGTGATCTTGTCGACCAGGGTTCCGGCGAACCCGCAGACGGGCGTGGTCGACGACGCGCTGGCGGTGGAGACCGTGGCGTCGGATGCGTCTGATGCTCCGGCGGGATCGCCGGCCGACCGGCCGGCCGACAACGATCCCAGTGCCACCCAGCCGCCGCCCACGACAAGTGCGACCGCTGTAGCTGCGGCCAGCATGCCCCACCAGTGTCGCGCGCGCATCGGTATCCTCGCGGCCGCCAGTCGGGTGCTGATCGCTCGCACCGGCCGTCAGGCGTGGCGGCACGTTCTCAGTATGCGCGTAGAACTGAGGATCTCCCAGTTCTAAGGTTGATGTCTCAGTACACACCTTCGGCGTTGCCGCGAGTACCGGTGTCCGCAGAACCCGTGCGGGTGAAGCCGAGGCGCGGCAGGTAGGTTCGCGGCTCTCGTTGCAGCATCGCGTAGCCCGCGGCCACACCAACCGACTCGGCGAGCCTGAGCTCGTGTTCGTCCAGCACATCGCGTGGGCGGCGGCGCAGTCGGTACAGACGCAGCCTCGCCCGCCGTCGCCACTCGCGTAATCGCGGCCGTGCCAGCGACTCGCCCCACCAGTGATATCCGATGTAGGCATCCGACAGCCCCTTCTGCCAGGCGATCCGCAAGAAGTGGTCGTTCGTGGCGCGGGAAGGGTCGGGATGATGCACCACTCCCGCCTCGCGCACGAGGCCTACCGCGGCGCCGCGCTCTTTGAGCATGAGCTCGAAGAGCGTCTCTTCGCCGAAGGCGAAGTCAGCGCGGCCCGCGCCGAGTCGCTCGTCCCACCTGCCGAGGTGGAGCACGCTGCGGTGGAAGGCCATGCCTGCGCCGACGAGGCGCACGGGCTCCTCGAGATTCGCCTCGGCGAGCCACTGCCTGGCGAGGGTCGATTCGAGGTCGTCGAACTCCGGTCCGAGCCGCACGGGAGCCGCCGCCGCATCCCATACGCCATCCAGCAGTGGCCTCGCCATCGTCATCGGCCAGGCAGGACCGAACTCCACATCGTCGTCGGTGAAGACGAGTACCTCCCCGCTGGCCAACTCGCAGGCCAGGGCGCGGGCGCGGGAGAGCCCAGGAACATCGCAGCGTTCCACCCGAATGCGTGCGTCCGGGACGCTCAGCCCGCCTTGCGCCGAATTGTCGATCAGTAGCACCTCGACGTCGTCCCCGTCGTCGAGCACGTCCGACAAGCGTTGTGACAGCAAAGGCATCCGGCCGGGATCGCCCGTCGTGCACACCACGACGGTAACGGCCGGTTCGGGAGCTCGCTCCCCCGCGGGGAGAGGGGTCGTCACCACATCATGACGATATCGGTCCGACGGTCGCGCGCCGTCGTGCATGAGAGCGCAGCCAGTCGTCGATGGGTCCCGCTGCGGCATCCCAGGTCATCTGCGTCAGCGCGATTGCGCGAGCCGGCGATGGTGCCGGCTCGATGGACCTCCGCCGAAGTCGCTCGACGATCCATTCCGCCCATTCGCGTTCGTCGTCGGAGACGAACGCCGGGGGTGCTTCGAACGCGCTGGCGCCGTCGGCCGTCGCGACGACGGCAGCGCCGGTCGCGAGAGCCTCTGCGAACTTGACGGAAGCGCCGACGCCGTCCTTCACGGGCACGGCGACGACCGATGCCGCAGAGGTGAAGTCGTAGAGGTAGGGGACCCTGCCGACGAATCGGATGCCCGATGGCCACCAGGAGGTGTCGTCGACGCCGCTGCCAGCCACCAGGGTGACCGCTTCCGGTACCCGGTCGACGACGTGAGGCCACACCCCCCGCACGTACCACTCGAGTCCTAGGCGGTTCGGATGCCAGGACCAGCTGCCGAACAATGCGACGAACGCCTGGTCTCTGGGGAAGCCGGCGTCCGGCCATTCCGCGGGATCGACCCCCAGCGGAGCGGTGAACGCCTTGCCCGATGCCTCCGGGTGCGCGGCGATGAGGCGGCGCGTCTCGACCGCCGAGCACGTCATCACACCGTCGGCTGCGCGGATCGCGTGAACCTCCATGCCTCGCGCCTGTTCCGCGAGCGCAGCCCTGCCTGCTGCGTGGTGCCAGTGGCTCATGACGTTGTGGATGTCGAGCAGCACGGGCGCGCTCACATGGTCGGGAAGCAACCAGAAGGACTCGTGGTGAGATACGACGATGGCATCCCACTCCGCTGAGCCGATCGTTCTCCGCATGCGTCGCACCAGGTGCCGTGACATGCGCCCGAACAGCCCCAACCGCGGCCGGATCACCGGGACGATCGTGCGTATGCTCGCATCGCTCTGCCCAGCGGTGGGCACCAGCACGGTGACGTCGTGGCCACGGGCCACCAGCGAATTGATCTGATGGAACTGCCTTCGTTGCCCGCCTTGACCGTCACGTGACGGCGTCTCCGCGCTGACCCACAGGATCCGCACCCGGGTCACCGCGTCCCGACGTGGTCGGAGACCTTCGCCGCCAGCTCCGTCACATACGGCCGCCTGAGCATGGACAGGTGATCGCCGGGCACGGGGACGATCGTAGCCGGCGTGCTGAACCATCGCTCAGCCGCAGTCGCCGGCGTTCCCTCCGCCAAGTAGACGTAGGCGTTCTGCAGGGCGAGCGGATGCCGCAGACGATAGCGTCGCGCGGCCGACGCGCCGGCCTCGAACCAGGGGTGGAAGCGGCCGTCGGATTGCACGCGGCGCCAGAACGAGCGAGTGGCGAACGGGTAGCGCTGAGACAGCTCGCCCCGGAGCCGTCCGACCGCCGAACGATGTTCGCTGCCGGCCGCGTTCGACGTCAGCAACGAGGAGAGGATGGCCGAGCGTTCGATCGTGGACGCATCCGGCGGGTCGAGAAGGCCGAGGAAGGCCACGGCCTCGCCGTCGGCGACGAGTCGGCGCGCGACCTCGAAGGCGACGATCGAACCGAGAGAGTGTCCCATGATCGAGTACGGGCCGGACGGCTGAACTCTCCGCATGGTGCGCAGATAGCGCCGCGCCATCTGCCCGACCGTTCGGTCGGGGAACGCGCTTCCCTCCAGCCCGTGGGCCTGGATGCCGTACACAGGTCTTCCGAGGTGCAGCTGTTGCGCGAGTTCCCGAAGTTGCAATGCGAGTCCGCCGGCTCCGCTGATGGCGAAGATCGGGCATCCCTCGCCCGGTGCGAGCATCGTCATGACACCGTCGACCAGGTGCTCTGCGTTGCCGTGCGGCAGACGTGCGAGCTGGGCGGCGGTCGGATTCTGCATGATGGTCGCCGAAGAGATCTGCAGGTCCAGCTGGTCTTCGAGGATGGCGACCATCTCCTCCACGGCGAGCGAGTCGAGACCGAGCTCGAAAAGGTCGTCGTCGACCCCGATCGCCTCGAGGCCGAGAGTGGCGGCCGCGACGTCGGCGATCGCCTCCTCGTATTCGTACTTGCGCACGCTCGCCGGGGCCGCGGGTGGAGGTGGGTCCGGCAGACGTAGACGGTCGATCTTGCCGTTGGGATTGCGTGGGAGCGCGGTCAGCTCGAGCACCTGGCCGGGCACCATGTAACTCGGGAGTTCGGTGGCGAGGCGTCGACGGATCTCAGCCCCGGAGACCCACGCGTTGAGGGTCGGAACCACATACGCCACGAGGGCCGTCGTGCCGTCCCCCCTGACAGATGGCCGTCCGACCACGACTACGTCGTCCACCTCGCCTGTAGCGCGGATGTGCGACTCCACTTCGGCCGGCTCGACGAGATACCCGCGCACTTTCACCATGTTGTCCGCGCGTCCGAGGTATTCGAGTTGGCCTTCGGCATTCCAGCGACCGAGATCGCCGGTGTTGTATGACCGGCGGCCGTCTTCGAGCGTCGTGAAGCGAGCGGCCGTGGAGGCGGCATCCCGCCAGTACCCGCCGGACATGTGCTGAGCGGCGAGATGGATGACGCCCGACTGCATCGCTTCCGTGACGACCCGGCCATCTTCTCCGACGAGAACGACCTCGCGCCCCTCGGCGGGCACCCCGACCGGCAGGAAGGTCTGCTGGGGGAGCACGAAATCGCGGTTCATGACGAGGCTCGCAACTCCCCACGCCTCCGAGGAGCCGAGTGAGTTCGCGATGATGCAGTCATCGCATGTGAAGCCGCGCACCAAGGCCACATCGCGCGTGAGCACCGCTTCGCCCCCGAGGAGCACGCGCCGAACGGACTCAAAGACGTGGCCCTGCTTTACCGACTGCGCGAGACTCCGCACGATGAACGGAGTCGCACCGATCTCTGTGATCCTGTCATCATCGATGCGCGCCGCGAGGGTCTCGACGCCGAGCACTCGCGGATCGTGGAGGTGGAGCTCGCTGCCGACCGTCAGGGTACGGGCGAGCAGCCCGAGCCCGAACACGAATCCAAGCGGCACCGGGCACAGCACCCGTTCGTCGTTGCCGCCGGCGATCCCTCCAGCAGCCATCGCCGCCGCGAAGGCGACTGAGCCGATGATGACCCCCTTGGGTCTACCGGTCGACCCCGAGGTGAAGACGATCGACAACGGAGCTTCGTCGGCGAGTGGTGCGGAAACGAAAGGCGGAACGTCGGCCTCCGGTTTTCCAGCTATCGGAATCCGGATGCCCGTGTCGGCCCCGACGAGCTCGATCTGCGCCTCGCGGTCGGCCGCGTACAGCGTCGCGGAAGGCTGCGCCACCCCCGCGATGCCCTGCATCCGGCCGGCGGGAGTCGTGCCGTCGAGCATCACGACAGGTCTGCCACACTTCGCGACGGCGAGGAATGCGGCTACCGCGGTTGTGTCGTGGCCGGAGAGCACCATGACCGGATCGGTGCCGCTGCCCACGGCAGCATCGAGCTCGGCCGCGATGGCGTCGGACCAGCGGTCGATCTCTCGATACGTGAGTCGGGCTACCGGGTCGGCGACCGCGATGTCGCCGCCGTGCAGCCTTATGGTCTCTGCGACCAAGTCCATGAAGTGGACGGGGCGCGCGGCGACATCCGTTCCGACCTCGAAGTCCTCGCTCATAGGCTTCATGCCGTCCCCCTTGCGGTGTCGCCCAGCGCTCGTCATGAGCGTGCTGTGTCCGGTGCGATTCCATCCGAAACCTGAGGATTCTTAGGATAGGCCGATTCGAGGTTCCTGTGACCTGCCTACGAGCACCGGGATGATCAGATGATGTCGGCGAACTCCCGCTCGTGGCTTTGGAAGTACAGCACGCCGGCGAAGAAGACGGCGACCGAGACGACCACCAATCCGACGACCTGCCAGGCAGCAGGAGGGGTCGTGCCGACCAAAGACCAGCGGAACGCCTCGAGAAACCAGGTGATGGGGTTGATGTCGAAGATCCAGCGGAGCCGGTCGGGAACCGAGGACAGTGCGTACGCTACGGGGCTCGCGTAGAGCAGGATCTGCAGGAGCCACGGAAGGATGTAGCCGACGTCCCGGTACTTGACCATCATGGCCGCCGCGATCATGCCGATTCCCTCTCCCAGGAGAGCGATGAGGACCACCCACACCGGGATGAGCAGAACGGGCAGCCCGGGATTCACGTGGTAGACGAAGAGCAGGATGATGCCGACTCCGAGGCCGATCGCGAAGTCGAGCAGCACGCTGGCGACCGAGGAGAGTGGCACGAGTATTCGAGGGAAGAACACCTTGGAGACCAGCGCCTGGTTGGACAGCAGGGACGCGGAGGATCTCGTGAGGGCTCCGTTGAAGAGGTTCCATGGCAGCATGCCCGCCAGCGAGAACAGGAAGTACGGGAGCCCGTCGCTGGAGAGCTTCGCGACCGTTCCGAACACCAGTGAGAAGACCCCGGCGGACAGCACCGGCTGGATGATGACCCACGCGACCCCGAGGACCGTCTGTCGGTAGCGCACGATGATGTCACGGTGCGCCAAGCGGAACACGACCTCCCTCGCCTGCCACAGGTCGGACCAGCGCGGGAGATTGAACCGTCGAGGCGGCTCGATGACCATCGTCTTCATCGCGTCAATCCATCTCGTACTGGAAGTCGGACAGCACCACGCCGGCTGAGATCGCGTCGGTCGTCGCGCTTGATTCGTAACCCAGATCGGGCATCACTTCGAACCTCCATGCCCCGTCCCAGACGTCGAGCATGTTCTCTGCCTGGCATGCGAAAATGTCTACAGAGTATGTGCCGGGCTTGAGCCAGAGGTTCTTGATCTCGAGTCGGCCGGTGTGACGCCGATCGGCGCTCATCGTCTTGCCGTTCAATCGGGAGTCGCACTGCACGATCACGGTTCCCTGGTCGTCGACGATGTGCGCCGAGACCCAATAGTCGCTCACAGCCAGCGCCGACGTCGTCGCGGGCACGTCGAAATGCACCGCGATGGTGCCACCGGAGGCGACGTGATCGTCATCCATCCAGACCCGATCGAATCGGACGCCCCCGGATCCCTGGCGATTCGCCGGGTCCGCCTGGTGCTGCGCATAGCGATCGAAGCTGGCCGTGTAAGCCTGCAGGGTCGAGTCGACCGAACCGTGGTGCGTGAGCCGACCTCTTTCGAGAAGGATCGCGGAGGTGCACAGTGTCTTGACCGTCTGGAGCATGTGGCTCACGTAGAGAACCGTTCGACCCTCTTTCGCGGCCTGGCGCATCTTGTCGAGGGACCGTCGCTGGAAATCCGCGTCGCCGACGGCGAGCACCTCGTCGATCGCCAGGATCTCCGTCTCGAGGTGGGCCGCGACGGAGAAGGCGAGCCGGACGTACATGCCGGAGGAGTATCGCTTCACAGGCGTGTCGAGGAAGCGCTCCATGCCCGAGAACTCGACGATCGCGTCGAACTGGCGAAGGATCTCGGCGCGGGTCATGCCGAGCAGGGCACCATTCAGGAAGATGTTCTCGCGCCCGGTGAGCTCGGGGTGGAACCCCGTGCCGACCTCGAGAAGGCTGCCCATCCGGCCGCGGAACTCGATCCGCCCTCGGGACGGCGCTGTCACTCTCGTGAGGATCTTGAGAAGGGTGGACTTGCCTGCACCATTCCGGCCGACGATGCCGAGGGCCTCGCCCTGGGGGATCTCGAAGTTGACATCGTCGAGAGCATCGAATCGTTTGTAGTCGTTCGATGTCTGCTGCGGACGCAGACGCGCCAGCACGGCCTCTGCCAGCGTCGAGTGGCTGGCGTTGCGTACCCCCAGCCGATACGTCTTGCCTATGTTTTCCGCCTTGACGGCGAAGTCGCTGTGCCCCACGGGGATCAGCCTATCCACGCGACTGACCCGATCCGCTCTCGGCGTGGCACGGCCGCGTTAGACTGACGCCTCGTGTCGCCCGACGGCGAAGGAGGCGCATGAACCTGCTCGCGATTGCGACGGTGGCGACGGCGGAGCCGATGGGTGCGCAGGTGTACGAACGCGAGGTCGTCTCCCGTGCGGCGTCCGCATTGGCCGCCGGTCCGGCCGAATGGTCGATCGAAAGGGTCGTAACCCGTTCGTTGCGGTCGGATCTGGCCGGCGATCGCCGCGTCCCGGTGGGGATGCTCGAGCGCAGCGGCCTTGGCATCCGTCGTACCATCGGCCGGCTGCTTTATCCCAGACGTTCCCTGGTGCATCGCATGAGCCTGATGCTCCCGCCTGCCCCGCACGAGGTGGTCACGCTGCACGACGTGGTCGCCTGGCGATTCCCCGACGAGGGCACGCCGATCGCCAGCGCTCCCGACGAGCTGCGCGCCGCTGCTGCCGTCGTGTGCGTCTCCGAGGCGACTGCCGTCGACGCTGCCGAGATGTTCGGCCTCGACAACACCCGCGTCGTGCACCTCGGCGTCGATGCCCGCTTCCACAACCCCGAACCGCTTGACCGTGCGACGCTCGAGCGGATGGGGATCTCCGGGAGATACGTTCTGCATGCCGGCGGTGCCAGTCGTCGCAAGAACCTCGACGCGCTCGCCGAAGCCTGGCGACTGCTCGGCCCTGCGCATCCCGACGTAACGCTCGCGCTGTCCGGTCCAGCCCACCCTCGCCGAACCGAGCTCTTCAGTCGGCTTCCCCGCGCCGCGCTGCTCGGTCGCGTCGACGGGAGACTCCTGCCTGGGCTGATCGCTGGCGCGGAGGCCGTGGTCGTGCCGTCGTTGCACGAGGGGTTCGGCCTGCCGGTTCTCGAGGCTATGGCCGCAGGCACGGTGGTCGTCGCTGCCGAGACGAGCTCGCTCCCCGAGGTCGCGGGTGGCGCGGCCGTTCTGGCGGCCCCGACTGGCGCGGGAATCGCCGAAGGCCTCGCCGCGGTGCTCGACGGCGATATCGACCGCAGCGAGTTCCTAGCGAGAGGGCGCGCCCGAGCATCCGAGTTCACGTGGGAGCGATGCGCGGCCGAGCACGCGGCGATCTGGAACGACGCCGCCCGCTGAACCCCTACGATGTCGGCATGACGGCAGAAGGCGACGAGCATGCGCGCGTGACGCCGATTTATCACCTGATCACGCCGGGCGATCATTTCTCGCCCCGTACCGGTTCCGCCATCCCCACGGTCGTGCACGGACTGGCGACCGGTGCTCGAGCCGGGGGCGACGCCGGTCGCTATCCGCAGCACGTCGTCGTGCAGGACGATACCTATGTCCCCCGGTACGAGTCCGCGATCCCGGTCGGATACGTGGGGCAGCGCGCGCCGGGCTCGCGAGCTCGCCTCGCCGATGCCGCGCTCGCGCGACTGGGCATGCCGCGTCGCAGTGCTGTCGCCTACTTCCGGCCGGCGACCGAGAGCTTGCGCGACCGGCCGCCGGGCGTCGTGCTCGCGCACAACGCTCCCGTCGTGCCGTGGCTTCTGCGAGACCAGCAGCACGACACGGTGCTCTACGCGCACAACGACGTGCTGCGCAGCTATTCCCGAGCGGAGGCTTCGCGCGTTCTCGGCGATGTTGGCCGCATCGTGAGCGTGAGCGATTCGCTCGCGGCGCAACTGCGCGAGCACCTTCCGCGTTCGCTGCACGAACGAGTGCGCACCGTCGTCAACGGTGTAGACGCCGAGCAGTTCGTTCCAGCTCCGATCAGGTCACCCGGGCCGCTCCGCGTCATGTTCCTCGGGCGGGCCATTCCCGAGAAGGGCGCAGACATCCTGCTCGAGGCGGCCGCTCTCATCGACAGAAGCGATCTCGAGTTCGTCGTCGTCGGAAGCCACGGCTTCGACCCCGCCGCGGTTCTCTCAGAGTACGAACAACGGCTTCGCCTGCTCGCCGATCGCGCCCGTGGGACCGTCAGGTTCGAGCCTTTCGTCGAACGGAGCCGTCTCCCTGCGCTGGTTCAGCGTGCCGACATCCTGGTCATCCCGTCGCGCTGGCCGGATCCCTGTCCATTGACCGTAGGGGAGGGGATGGCGGCTGGGCTTCCGATCGTGGCGGCGCGCAGCGGAGGGATCCCGGAACTGCTCGGCGACGCCGGCGTGCTCTTCGATCCGGCGCGGCCCGAGGAGTTGGCGGACGCCATTGCAGTGCTCGCCTCTGACCCTGGGTTGCGTGACCGGTACGGGACGGCGGCCAGAGCCCGTGCAGTCGAGCGCGACTGGGCCTGGGCATGGCGGCACCTCGCCGAGGTAATCGACGAGTTCCGTGTCGTTCGCGCCCCGTGAACGGGGTAGGGAGCAGCGGCGTCCCCGGGCACCGGAGACGACCTAGCATGTGTGCATGGACCGCGCCAAGCTGAGGGTCTCGGCGATCGCCCCCTCGCTGGTGGCCGTCGGTGCCTTCGCCGTCGTCATCGGCGTGGCCATCGGGGTTCTCAGTGTGCGCAGCAGTCTCCTGGCACTCGTGGTCGGCGTCGTGGTACTTCTGGCAGGGGTCGCCGCCAGCGACGCGACCATCATCCCGGTGCTCGCCGTGCCCGCCACGCTCGTCCTGACCCGCGTAGGCGGTGCGTTCAGCGTCTCCGACGTGGTGCTCGCCGTGGCGTCGGTGGTCTCGTTGTTCGCGCTCCGGGGTCGCGGCTCGGCCATTCTCCGGCCGCTGATCTGGGCCGGCGTGTCCTATCTCGCCACCGCGATCCCGACGCAGATCCTCAACCCCTACTCGGCGAACGTCATCGAGTGGGTGCACGAGGTCTTCCTCGTGCTCGGCAGTCTCATCGTCGGTTTCGTCATCGGGCGTGCGGACCGCGCTCGTCTGGCGCTGACGCTCTACGTTCTCGGATGCTGCGGCATCGGCGTCGTCACGATCGCCGTGTCGCTTGTGACCTACCTGCACACCAAGACGTTCCAGCCCGTCTTCCTCACCGATCTCAACAAGAACACCATCGGCGGCATGTTGGGGGCGGCAGCCGTGATCGCCTTCGCCCGTCCCGTGTGGCTGCGGTGGAGCCCGGGGTGGTCGTGGCTCGTGGTGATCATCTCAACGCTCGGCGTCGTGGCCGCCCAGTCCAGGCAGGGTCTCGTCGGCGAGATCGTCGGCATCCTGATCGTGAGCATCAGAGCCAGGCCGCAGACCGGTCGGAGAGTGCGCATCGTCTGGCTGGCCGCCATACCCGGCGTCGCCTGGGTCGTCAGTCAGCTCACGTCGCAGCTGGCATCGGACAACCAGTTCAACTCGGCCCACCAGCGCGTCGACTGGTACGCCCAGTCGTTCCAGATCTGGCTGAAGTCACCTATCTTCGGCGTCGGCATGCGCTGGTGGTACACGGACCGGTTCTCAGGGCAGTACCAGTCGTTCCAGCCGCCGAACGCCGAGCTAGAGGTGCTGACGACGGTGGGCATATTCGGGCTGATCGGGTTCCTCACGCTGTTCGCGGTCGCCTGTTGGTACCTCTGGAAGATGGACCCGGCATACGGCACCGTTGGCGTCGCGGTCGTCGCGATGCGTTTCACCCAGGCGCAATTCGACCTCTACTGGGTCGCCGGGCAGGCGTCGCTGCTCTGGATCATTGCCGGAATCTGCTACGGGGTGAAGGCTCACGACGACGAGCGCCGAGCCAGAGGCGAGCCGGTGGCGTGGGAGCAGCCGCCCAAGATCGCACGCGGCCGCGGCATGCGTAGCACCACGATTCTGTCGCCGGTCGTATCGGCACGGAAGGCGATGCCGTCGGCGCCGACGCCGTTAAGGTAAGAGAATTCGTCACCGACCCCGAGGCCAGCCATGAAGGTGCTCCGTATCGCCCACCACGCCGTCGTGGCGGAATGGCGCGAACGGGAGCGCGAGCTCAGGAAGCAGGGCGTCGATGTCGAGCTCGTCTCTGCCACTGTCTGGAACGAGGGCGGCCGGGATGTGCGCTTGGACCCAGGTGACGACGACTTCGTGCGCGGTGCACGGACCATCGGTCGGCATCCAAGCGTGTTCGGGTACGACCCTCGCCCGATCTGGCGTGCGATCGGCCGCGATCCCGATCTGATCGACCTGCACGAGGAGCCGAATGCGCTCGCCACCGCAGAGGTTCTGCTGCTTCGACGGCTCCGCGGTTGCAAGGCGCCCTACCTGCTCTACTCGGCGCAGAACATCCGCAAGAGGTATCCGTTGCCATTCCGGTGGTTCGAACAGGTGGCTCTGCGCGGAGCCGCCGCCGCGTACGTCTGCAACTCCGAGGCCGGGCAGATCCTGGTATCGAAGGGGCTCGAGGGACCGGCGGTGGAGATTCCCCTCGGCGTCGACGTGCGCATCTTCGAGCCGGTCGACCGGCATCCGCCCTCGGCCGGCACGAAGACGATCGGTTACGTGGGAAGACTGGAATCGCACAAGGGGGTCGACGTGCTGCTCCGCGCGGTCGCGGAGCACGACGAGTGGTGTCTGCGCGTGAGCGGGGAGGGTCCGCAGCGCCCGGAGCTCGAGCGCCTGGCGGAGAGCCTCGGCATCGCGCACCGCGTGCGATTCGAGGGATTCGCTGCCGGGCAGCAACTGGCAGCTCGCTATCGGGAGCTCGACGTCGTCGCCGTGCCCTCACTGCCCCGGCCGAATTGGCTCGAGCAGTTCTGTCGGGTCGCGGTCGAGGCGATGGCATCCGGCGTGCCCGTGGTGGCGAGCGGCTCGGGAGCGATCCCCGACGTCGTCGGCGATGCCGGCATACTCATTCCACCCGGCGACCCGCACACTCTGGCCGTCGGGATCGCGGATGCTCTCCAACCCGAACGCTGGAATGAGCTGAGGAAGCGCGGGCTCGAGCGATCTGCACGATTCACCTGGCAGAACGTGGCGACCATGCAGCGCGGGCTCTACGAGTCCGTCATTCGGGGGGAGGACTACAGCGGGGTGCCTGCGCCGCACGTGCTGATCGTCGCGTACGGTTCGCCCGAACCGCTCGAGGGCTGCCTCGCAGCACTCGGCAACACGTTCCCGGTGACCATCGTCGACAACTCCTCGCTGCCCGACACTCGGGCCGTGGCCGAGCGGCACGGCGCGCGATACATTGACGCCGGCAGCAATCTGGGATTCGCGGGAGGGGTCAACCGCGGGCTCGACGCGATCAAGGCATCCGGGGATGTGCAACGCGACGTGCTTCTGCTGAACCCCGACGCCCGCATCGGCGGTGAAGGTGTCGAGCGCATGCACCGCCTCCTGCATTCCGCTGCACGTATCGCCGCCGTCGGTGCCACCCAGACGAACCCGGAGACCGGTGAGCGGGTACGCGTGTGGTGGCCGTTCCCGACCCCTGCTGGAGCCTGGATCGAGGCCGTCGGCCTCGGAGGGCTGCGGCGCGCCCACGACTTCGCCATCGGGTCGGCGCTGCTCCTGCGACGCGCGGCCCTTGACGACATCGGCCGCCTCGACGAACGGTTCTTCCTCTATGCGGAAGAGACGGACTGGCAGCGACGGGCACGCTCGCACGGCTGGCGCATCGCCGTGGCCGACGTTGCGGCCACGCACGAGGGCGCCGGAACGGGCGGCGACCCGCGCACTAGGGAGCGGCACTTCTACGGGAGCGCGGAGCGTTACATCCGCAAGCACTACGGCGCTATCGGGTGGCAGGTCTACCGCCTAGGCGTCTTCCTCGGTGCAGCAGTGCGCGCGGCCGTGCTGCCCGGCGAACGCGGTGCAGCGGCGCGCAGGAGAGCCGCGCTCTTCCGGCTCGGCCCGGTGCGGGTGGAATCCGGAATCGTGGGGCGTGAGCGCGCGGTTCGACGCGCACGGCGTCGGCACGATGCGCTGCACGTGGTCCACGTCGTGTGCTCTGAGGCGTTCGCGGGCGTCGAGCGTTACGTGCTCCAGTCGGCACTCGCCCTCCAGGAGACAGGATGCCGTGTGACGGTCGTCGGCGGCGGCTCCGACACCATGGGGGCCGCGCTCCGTGCACGGGGTATCGCGTGGTATCGCGGGTCGACGATGCGTACTGCCTTCAGTGCACTGCGGCGGATCCCGGATGCCGACGTCATCCTCACGCATATGACTCTGGCCGATCTGGCTGGAGTCGCCGCTGGCGCGCTCGGGCACGTTCCGGTCGTGAGCGCGAGGCACTTCGCCGCCCGTCGCGGCGGGAACCCGGTGAACCGCGTACTGGCGTCCGTCGCAGGCAAGCGGGTCTCCGCTCAGCTCGCAATCTCGCAGTTCGTCGCAGAGAACATCGAGGGCGAGAGCGTGATCGTGCACACCGGCGTGCCCGATGCGCCACACATCGACGACGCGAGCAGGCAGCGCATCGTGCTGGCCATGCAGAGGCTCGAGCCGGAGAAGCAGACCGACGTGGCCGTGCGCGCCTGGGCGGCTGCGCACCGCGCGGATGGATGGCGTCTCGTCATCGCCGGTGACGGCTCGGAACGGGAAGCGCTCTGCGCCCTCGCCGCGGAACTCGGCGTTGCCGATTCGGTGGAATTCGTCGGATTCCAGAATGACGTGGGGGAGTGGCTGCGTCGTGCATCCGTGCTGATCGCGCCGACACCTCGTGAAGGACTCGGGCTCACAGTGCTCGAGGCCATGTCGTACGGGCTTCCGGTCGTCGCGGCCGGCGCAGGCGGGCACCTGGAGAGCGTGGGGGGCGTGCCTGATGCTGCACTGTTCCCGGCTGGGGACGTTGATACGGCGGCGCGACTCCTCGACGAGCTCATCGCCGACCCTCGACGTCGCAGCGACTACGGAAGCTCGCTCCGGGCGCGGCAGTCGGAAGCGTTCGGAGTTCCCGCCCAGACCGCAGCGACGCGTGCGCTGCTCGAGTCCGTCGCGCTCGCGCGTCTGTCAGTCGTACGCAACCGCCTAGGGAGAGCGTCCTCGTGAGCAGCGGGTCCGCCGACCGGCCAAGGAGACTCGTCGTGGCCTCACTCGAACCCTGGGATGAGGTCTGGCGGCGCAATCAGTACGTCATCGACGGCCTGCTGCGAGCCGACCGGGAACTCGAAGTGCTGTTCATAGAGCCCGCTGCCGATCCGCTCTTCGCGCTTTCGTCCGGTCGTCGTGCCTCGCGAGGTCGTGGCCTGCGCAGCGCCGACGGGTACGACGGCCGGTTGCGGCTCTACGAACCGACGAAGGCGCTCCCGCGGCGTGCCGGGAGCATCGCCGACCGATTGGTGACGGCCGGCATCCGTAGAGCGGTGTCGCGGCTGGGCTGGCGGGACGGCCTGCTGTGGGTCAACGATCCCGGGCAGTCCGCGCTCGTCGACGTGTTCGGATGGCCCAGTCTCTACGACATGACCGACGACTGGGTGGCAGCGGATCGGGGTGCTCGCGAACACGAGCGCATCGTCGCAGGTGACGCCGCGCTGATGCGCCGCTGTGACGAGGTCGTGGTCTGCTCGACGGGGTTGTCGGATCTTAAGGGCGGCGAGCGCGCCGTCAGACTCATCCCCAACGCGGTCGACGTCGACCGCTATCGTCGACCGCATCCACGGCCGTCCGATCTGCCCGATGGTCCGGTCGCCCTCTACGTCGGAACTCTGCACGAGGATCGACTCGACGTCGACCTGGTGGTTCGAACCGCGGATGCCATCGAGAACGCGACCGTCATGCTGCTGGGCCCTGACGCGCTCACGCCGGCGAACAGCGCGCGATTGAAGGCGCATCCGCGCATCCTGCTGGCCGGTGCAAGGGCACGTGACGACGTGCCCGCCTACCTGCAGCACGCGCACGTGCTGATCGTGCCGCATGTCGTCGACGACTTCACCGAGAGTCTGGACCCCCTCAAGCTGTACGAGTATCGCGCGGTCGGCCGACCGACGGTGAGCACACCGGTCGCCGGCTTCCGGGATGCCGCGGGTGTCGTGGTCGCGCCCCCTAGCCGGTTCGCCTCGGAGGTCGTGACGCGTTTGCAGAGCTGGACCCCCACGGAACAGGGTGTGGACGTTCCGGATTGGCGGGACAGGGTCGCCGAATTCCGCGAGGTGCTGGACTCGCTGCAGGCACGAGCCGGAGGGCCGGTACGGTGAGCCGTTCTCGAAAGCTGCGTGGATGCGGAACGGGGGAGTGCACGTGTCCGGTGTGATCATCCATGAGTGGATGGAGTCAGTGGGAGGCGGCGAGCGGGTGGTGGACGCACTCGCCGCAAGCTTTCCGGATGCCCCCATCATCACCCCGTGGGACGACGTGCCCGATCGTTACGCTCCCGGACGTGTGAGGCAGAGCTGGCTGGCGCGCACTCCGCTGCGCAGGCACAAGGCCGCGTCCATACCGTTCCTGCTCGAGTGGTGGCGTCGGCTGCCTGCCGTGGATGCCGACTGGATGCTGTGCTGCACGCACCTCTTCGCGCACCACGCCAGAATGCTCCCGCCCGAACGCGATGTCCCGAAGTTCGTCTACACCCACAGCCCGGCCAGATACATCTGGGAGCCCGAGATCGACAAGCGCGGAGACGGCCGCCTGGCGCGACTCGCCGCAGCCCCGTTGCGCTCGATCGATCGTCGCCGGGCCCGGGAACCGGAGAAGATCGCTGCGAACAGCAGGTTCGTCGCTGAACGCATCGCCAGGTGCTGGGACCGCGAGAGCACCGTGATCTATCCGCCAGTGGATCTGAGCGTCTTCCCGGGCGGCGACGACGAGCTCACACCTGACGAGCTCACGGTGCTGGACTCACTGCCCACGGGGTACCTCCTGGGGGCGTCCCGTTTCGTTCCCTATAAGCGGCTCGACCTCGCGATCCGAGCGGGGGCCGCGGCCGACCTCCCGGTGGTGATCGCAGGCGATGGCCCCGAGCGGGAGCGGCTCGTTGCGCTCGCTGCTCAGCATCCGGGCCGTGTGACGTTCGTCGCCCGACCGTCGAACGAGTTGCTGCGGGCCCTCTACCGCAGGGCGGCTGTCTTCTTCTTCGGCCCCATCGAGGACTTCGGCATCATGCCCGTCGAGGCCATGGCAGCAGGCACGCCGGTCGTCGGCAACGCCGTAGGGGGCGCGGCGGAAACCGTGCAGGACGGCGCGACGGGTGCGCTCTTCCGATCGACGGATGCCGCCGAGCTGCGGAGAGCGGTCGAGACCGCCATCGCCGTTGACGAGGAGGCGTGCCGTGCTCGCGCCAGACTCTTCGATGGCTCGACGTTCGGCGCCCGCATCGTCGAATGGATGGGCGTCTGAAGCGGTGCCTGCTACTGCGGGCGCGGCGACGGACTGGTGGTAGCTGCGCCGAGACCAGGGATGACCCTCCGCGCGATCCGGTCGATGTCCTGAGTCAGTTCGGCGACCAGTCCTCGCCACGCCTCCGGCGGTCCGTCGACCGGGTCAGCGATGTCGTCATCCGGATGCGAACCGATCATCTCGGACCGCGGCCGTTCGGCGCCCTCTTGCTCGATCCACTCGCGCAGCAGAACGTGCCTTCGAGGCGGATGCTCGTCGAGCCACCGCACGAACTGGGGAAGTGTGAACACGCGGGGCCATAGCTCGGGATCCGCAGCGACGAGCTCGCGCGTGTGCCGTCTGGTCATGGTGAGAATCACGTCCCAGCCGCTGAGACGGCGGATGTCCGCACGTCTGCTGACATGGCCGGACAGGTCGAAGCCGTATTCCTCGCCGACGAGCACGCCGTTCGGGGGAACGGGTCGGCCGCCTTCGATAAGCCCGGCTGACGCGAAGACGAACGGCGCGCCGGAGAAACGGCGACGCGCGATGGCCTCTGCCATCACCGAACGGCACTGGTTAGCGGTGCAGACGAACAAGAGGCTCGTCGCCTCCCGACCGACATCGGGACAAGCGACCTCGTCGGTGTACGACGAGCCGCGCATAATCAGGACTTCTCGTCCTCGGCGGAGTCGCGTCCACCGCGGGCACGGCCGACGCCCGCGTGCTCGTCGGTCGGCTGCTGTCCGCTCTCGGAATCGCCGCGTCGGTCGTTGTCGTCGGGCGCGACCGCGTCCGGCTCGGGATCGCTCACGAGGTTTCGGCGGTCGGGTTCTGCGGATGCAGCTCGAGCGTTGCGCTCGTCGACGAACTGGGCGTCGTCGAGCTCCATGATGTCCGGTGCCGCCTGGATGCGAGCGTCCGACTTACGCGCGGCGGCCGGGCGCCGCCGACCGGACGATCCTGAGCCGTAGTACGCCGAGTACGACTTGGGGATGCGTCGCCTCGACCGGTTCGCCACCAGCCCGATGACGGGGATGCCGTTTCCGGTGAGCGTGTGGACCGTCTCGACGAGGCGCTTACGGCGCGTCCGGCGCACGGATGCGACGAGGACGGCGCCATCGGAGTGGGCCGCCAGCAGGCTGGCGTCGACAATGGCCAAGGAGGGAGGCGAATCGATGATGACGATGTCGCTCATCGAGCGCAGAGTGTCGATGATGACGCCCAGTTTGTCCACGGCGAGCAGATCAGCTGGATCCCACGGCTCCGATCCCGCGGGCAGGATGCTCAGTCCGCGGAACTTCGTCGCGTTCAAGCTGCCCGCGATCTCCGCCGTGCTCGGCGCGACGCCTTTCATCGAGGCGGACTGCAGCAGCTCGGTCAGTCCTGGTCCAGTCGCCACGTCGCCGAAATACGCATCCAGACCCGGCTTGCGCAGGTCGCCGCCGACGAGAATGACCCGCTTGCCGGTGCGAGCCCAGGCGAGCGCCAGATTGGAGGAGATGAACGTCTTGCCGTCTCCGGGCTCGACGCTGGTGAGCACCACCACGTTTCTGGCCTGGGGAAGAAGCACCTGCAGGGTCGTGCGCAGGGCGCGCAGGCCCTCGTTCAGCGCGGTGCGCTTCCGCCCGGCCGCCGGTAGCCAGTCGCCGCGCCGCTGCATCCTTCTGTCGAGACTCAGCTCGCCGAGGGCGGGCGTACCCGTGAGGGCTTCGAGATCATCGTCGTCGCGTAGCCGGTCGTCGAAGGCGTCCCAGATCAGGGCGATACCGATGCCGGCGATGAGGCCGGCCGCGAGCGCCACAGCGAGGGCGACGACCGGACTCGTGCCCTGGAACTCACCGGGCGTTGCCGCCGAGGTGACCGTCAACGGGGAGCCGGCGTTGTCGATCTTCTGCACGGTGTTGTTCGCGCTCGCCAGCGAGCCGATCGCGTTCTGCAGGTTGGACTGGGCGATGGAATTCGCCGGATTGGCGTTGACCTGTGCCTGATAGGTCTCGGCCGATGCCGTCCACTTCGCGGCCTGAGCCTCCGCTGCGCTCTTGGCCTTCGCCGTCTGGCCCGTCAGATATTCGTTGTAGGACTTCGCGACCGCGTCGGCGTGTTTCTGCGCCGCCACGGCGCTGTTTCCGTTCGCCGTGATCGTGATGACCTTGGATTGGCTCTGCGGTGTCGCCTGCGTGACAGTGGAAGTGACCTTCCAGGCGCCGGTGGCCGATGCCGGCTCGCCGACATCTTTGGCCGCGGCATCGAGCACGGCCGGAGAGGTGATGCTGCTCGGATCGAAGTCGACCGATGCCGTGCCGATCTGGCCGCTGGACGAGGCGGCTGCCGCCAACGAGCTCATCCTGACGGTCGTCGACGATGTGTAGACGGGCGTCTGCCGCACGAGGAAAACCGCCGCTGCAGCCACTGCGAGCACGATGACGGCGATAATGAGAAGCCGTCGCTGCCAGATGGCGCTCAAAGCTTGCCGAAATGTCACTTTGTCTCCCGCTGGCGTCCCGACCGCTATCAGACTACCGGCCCATTCCACCGCGGCCCCGAAACGGGGGAGGTGAGGGCGATTGAGTCCCCTTTTCTTCCGGGCGGGACAGACATCCGCCAGTACCATCATGGAGTGGCAGGGGGAACCATCGATGGCGCAGGCGCGCGTGATCGTTCGGTCTTCATCGCACAACTACCCCTGACCGGCTCGGTCGCCATCATCCTGGTCGCTCTGGCGTTGACGGTGCCCGCTCTGCTGAGCTCGCCGGGCATCGTGGTCGGAATCGTGCTCGTGTTCCTCACTACGGGCTTGGCCATTGTGATCCCGTGGCACCGTCTTCCGCGCTGGACCGTCGGCACTCTGCCGCTTGCCGACATGGTCGCGGTTGGCCTGTTGCACCTGCCGACAGGTGATCTCTGGCTTTCAGTGCTCCTGATCCTGCCGGCCGTCTGGCTCGCTTCGGCGTTCGAATACGTGGGCGTCGTCGTGGCAACCGTCACAGGCGGAACGGTCGTGGCCCTGACCGTGATCGCCATCGACGGACTCCGCGGACACTATCTCGTGCCGTTGCTCCTCATGCCGATCTGTCTTGCGTTCGTCGGCGCGACGGTGGCGACTCGAACCCGACGAACGCGCACACAACGCGATCTGCTGCGGCAGCAGGCAGTTCAAGTGGAACGGGCTCTCGAGCGTGCGCAGCGCAACCGACGTGTGCTGAACAGCATCCTCAACACGGTCGATTTCGGAATCATCGGGATCACGTCCAGCGGAAAGCTGCGCCTTGTCAACAACACGGTATCCCGACTGCTCGGTCTCGACCCGCGTGAGCGTGCCCGACCTGTCGCTCTCGCACAGGCGAACGGCGCTACGCCGGTATCCGACGACGAGCATCCACTGACGAGGGCTTCGAACGGGGAGGTCTTCAGCGGCGAGGTGTACTGGCGGCATCCGCCAGACGCGGACCCCATTGCGCTGTCGGTGTCGGCCAGCCAGAACTTCGACAGTGAGGGAAAGCACGCCGGAGCTGTCGTGGTCTTCAGCGACATCACTGCTGAGATCGAGGCACTCGGGGCTCGCGACCGGCTCATTTCGGCGGTCTCGCACGAGCTGCGCACTCCACTGACCTCGATCATCGGCTATCTCGACCTCGCCCTCGACGACGACCGGCTTAACGACGTGACCCGGCGCAACCTCGAAACGGCGCTCAGCAACGCCGAACGGATGCAGCGCCTCGCCGCCGACCTGCTCGCCGCCGCGAGCACGTCTCGGGAAGGTCTTGCAGTTCACACGGAGGTGGTGAATGCCACTGCCATCGCCTTGAGCGCAATCGAGGCCGCACAGCCAGGCGCGGGCGACCGCGGCATCCAGATGATCGAGTTTCTCCCGGAGAAGCTTTCGGTTCTGGCCGACGAGTTCCGACTTCGGCAGGTGCTCGACAACGTGATCTCCAACGCGGTCAAGTACGGTCGCGAGAACGGCTGCGTCACGGTGCGCGCGCGTGATGTGGGTCGCGAACGACTGATCACTATCGCCGACGACGGCATCGGCATCTCACGGTCGGATCAGGAGAGGCTCTTCAGTCGCTACTTCCGTGCACCCGAAGTGCGCGACACGGTTATCGCCGGCACCGGCCTCGGCCTCAGCATCAGCCGGGAGATCATGCGTGCGTTCGGCGGCGACATCCGAGTCAGCAGTGAACTGCGCGAGGGAACGACCGTGACGTTGGTCTTCCCGCTCGCCGCGATAGAAGAGAGCGAGACGAACATCGCATGAGCATTCTCGACGTGCGCACTCTGCTCATCGTCTCCGCCCTGCTCAACACATTTATGGGCGTGCTGTTCAGTGTGGACGCTCTCCATCGGCGATCGGATGTCGCGAGCCGAATCTGGGCCCTCGCATTCATCAACGCGTTCGTCACGACGTTCGCGTACATCGTCGCGCTCGACGATCAGTTCGCATGGTGGGCCATCGGACTCGGGAACGGCACGTTCGTCGGCGTGGTCGCAGCCGTCTGGGCCGGATGCCGCGCCTTCAACGGCAGGCCGCCTCGCCTGTGGATCGCGGGACTGGCGGGGCTCTGCGTAGCGATTTTCGGAGCTGTGCGCGCCATGCAGGTCGGCTTCTGGGGCGGCACTTCCCTGCTCTTCCTCGGGGTCGCCGTGTTCACTGCGCTCGCTGCCGCGGAATGTTTGCGCCGCCCGATGTCGCGCTACCGCAACTCCACCATCCTGGCGACCATCCTGATCGTGGCCGGCATCTACACGGCCGTGCGGCTCGTCGTGTTCCTCGCGATAGGGCCCAACAGCCTTCCCTTCCAGACATATCTCGGCACGGGCGTTGCCACGATGGTGAATATCATTCTGGTCACGGGCGCAGCCTTCTCGATGGCCGCGTTGCGCAGCGAACAGAACGGCGCTCCTTTCGCCGCCTCGGCACGCGCGGCAGCGGCGGATGCGGGCAACCTGGAGCAGCTGCGAGCCATCGTTGCGGAACTCGCAGCGAACGCGCCGTCGCAGCCTGACGTCGCATTCGTACTGGTTGCCGCCGATATCGACAACCTGGGCACCGTCAATGCGCTGTTCGGCAGGGATTTCGGCGATCGTCTCATCGCGGCGCTCGGCACAGCGGTCCGTTCGTCGGCGCCGGAAGGCACGGCAGTAGCGGCAAGTGGAGGGACGTTCATCGTGCTCGCATCGGGCGATGTCGACGACGGCGAGTTCATCGCCGAACGCATCGAGGATGCGCTCGCCGAGGCAGGGCCGTTGGACACCCGGATTCCTGTGCGAGTGAGCGTCACTTACGCGTGGGCGTCCACCGACGGTGACGCGCCAGCGAGTGAACTCTTGGACTCTGTGCTCGAGCAGCTGCGCCACCGCAAGTCTCGACGGTCGAGCGAAGTGGCGTCGACGCGGCGCCTCTTCCGCGTGCCCAAGCGCGCCCGAGCGGCTAGGGGACCAGAGCAATCGTGAGCGGATCGGTCGTCGTCGACTTTGCGAAGCCGCCGGTGGGCACGGCTGTCTGCAGCAACACGTAGGTGAACTGAACACGTAACGATGTGGCGTTCGAAGGCACAGCCGGAATCGTGAAGAGCCCGATGTAGCTGTATGGAGCGCTCACCGCATACCCCGGCTGAACTGTCGCAGCATCCCTCACAGTGATCGGCGACCTCGAGACCTGCGTGTTCCCTTCGTACGCCACCGCCGTCATGGTGACACTGCTCGAGTACACAGGAGAACCGGCGCTGGCGACGAATGAGGCGAACAGGGGCTTGTCGGCTGCGGGCACCCACTGCTCCGGTTTCAACGTGGACCAGTAGGAGACGTCTAGCGTCACTCCGCCGGCCGTGAGTTGTCGCTTGAGCGATCCACTCGCCAAGTCGTTGTGAACCTTCCCCGGGTGTGATGAGGACTGCGTGGGAGTGGGGGAGTGTGAAGCATTCTTCGCCCACGGCGGTGCTCCGCACGCGGACAGCGTCAACGCCGCTGTCACGACAATGGGCAGCGTCATCGCTCTAGAGACTCGCCTCACGTTCGCCCCCAACAGCCTTTTGTCGGCTCGATCCACTCGGCGCCCTCGCGCCCCTTGTGCATCTTTAGCAGACCTTGAGCGTTCGTTAGCGCACCCGCGCTGAGGGCTTGAGCCTTGGCCGCCACAGTTGATTCAGGCGCGACCCGACGCCGAGTGATCGGGCAGGAGACCCGAAGTCCTGCCCGATCACATCCCCCGAAGCACTTGCTCGAACCGCTCTGACCGAAGCCCACAGGAAGCCGCCGCAGATGAGCATCACTCCGATCGACTCGGTGCACGCACCGGTCGAATCCGATACTCGCCCGGTCGAATCAGACATGGAGCAGTACGTGCGGCGCTCCGTCGCCGCCGTCAGGGAACTACCCACCTACCGTCCCCGCATCGGATGCGTGATCCCCGCCTACAACGAGCAGGAGACCATCGCCGCGGTGCTGAAGTCGCTGCTCGCCCAGAGCCGGCTGCCCGACAGCATCCACGTGGTCGTGAACAACACCACGGACAAGACGTTCCGTATCGCATCGAAGTTCGCCGGCAAGCACGAGGTGAAGCGCGGCAAGAAGACCCAGGTGACCGAGGTCTTCGTGCACGACATCGGCAAGAACATCGACAAGAAGGTCGGCGCGCTCAACCACGGCTTCGAGCTCGTGCAGGACTGCGACTACCTGCTCGGCGTCGACGGCGACACCACGCTGCACAAGAACACGGTGAAGAAGCTCGAGGAGGAGATCCTCTCCGACCCGCGTATCGGTGGCATCTCCGCGATCTACAGCATCGACGACTCGACGATCAAGGGACCGATCGCCCGCTTCCTCATCGCCGGTCAGCGTGCGCAGTTCGCGTCCTTCAACATGCAGAACATGCTGCGCGGTCGCAACATGGCGGTGCTCGGCGGTCAGTGCTCGATCTTCTCGATGAAGGTGCTGCGCGAGGTCATGCAGGAGAACCACCAGCGCTCGCCATGGGTGAAGGACAGCGAGGTCGAGGACTCCCTGCTCTCGCTGCAGATCAAGAGCGCCGGATACCTCACCAAGATCAGCGCGACCGCGCGAGCGGATGTCGGCGGCATGACCACCATGCGCGCCCTCGATGGTCAGCAGGTCAAGTGGAACTACGGTGCGATCGATCTGATGTGGCCCGGCCAGCGTGGCGACACGCAGGGCCAGCCGTTCCACCCCAACCTGCGGCTGCGCTGGGCGGAGAACTTCGGCATGGTGATCAACGCGCTCACCCGTCTGATGTTCATCGTGCTCCTCGGCGCTTCGCTGTCGATCCACGCGTTCGTCTTCAGCCCCTGGTGGCTGATTCCGCCGGCCGTCGCGATCCTGCTCAACGTTCGCATCGCCATGTCGATGAAGAACCGGACGGTGCGCGACGTGCTGTTCGCCGCCACCGGTGTACCCGCCGAGATCTACATGTGGATTCGCGTCGGCCACTTCTTCCGCGCCTGGGCGAGGTTCCTCTCCCGCACGCAGACCGACAACTGGGCCAATCAGGCCAAGGCGGAACGTGGCAAGGGATACGGCTACCTGCTTCCCGTGCTCACCGTCGCCGTGATCCTGGTGGCGCTCGGAGTCACCTGGTTCTCGCTGCCCACACTCGTGCAGTCGAGCATCCTCTGGGTAGCGTGGCCCGTGCTGTACGTGATCACGATTCTGCAGACGGCCGTCATGGTGCGGCGCCTGTTCCGCCGCCACCACGGATACAAGGTGTGAACGCGGCACGGCGCAACGAGCGGGAGCTCATCGATGAGTCGGTTCTCACCAGACTCATCGATGAGCTCTACGGGCATCGTGATGCTGTCATACGTTTCGCTGTTTCGTTCGCAGCCGACCTGCCTTCGCGGTGCAGACGAATGCGTACGGCATTCGACAGCGACGATCGTGAGGTTCTCTTCGAAGTGGGGTTGAGCATCCGCACCAGCGCTCAGATGGCGGGTGCCCGGCGATTGGCGAAGGACGCACGTGCCCTGCATGAGGCTGCACGCACCGCTTCGCGCTTCGAGTGCGCACGCGAGGTGGCCGCAGTGGAAGCAACGGCGGCGGTCACAATCCCTGCACTGGAAAGAGCCGCCGACCGCCTCCGGGGCCTTTAGCCCACAGGGTCGGTCGACATGTCGCGGTGCCGACAGGCGGTC
>NZ_JBQCIE010000106.1:0-13036 GCF_051954055.1 Humibacter sp.
CATGTCGCGCACGCCGAGAATGCGAGGTAGCAGGAAATCCTTGAATTTGCTGTCGATGTGACAATAGGCGCGCGCATGCCAGCGCAGGCCGTCATAGCCGAAAGCGTGCGGCGTCATTCGGCGCCATATGGGATCGGCCCGCTTGCCGCTCATCGATTGATAATGGACTTCGATCGAGCGGTGTTCGCGAACCGCGCTGAGGATCGCCTGCTGGGCCTGTGCGGCACTGTCGGGGAGTGCTACGCGATCGGGGTGAGTGGACAGATCGGCGCCGCAGCGAGGTTTGTCGCGGCCTTTCGTGCTTCCCAGCACGGGATGATGGCAGTGGCCGGGCATTGGTATTCCGCTGAGCGCGTGCACTCGCCTACGTGGCTGGCGCCCACATAGCGGGCAAGTCTCCACGAGAAGGACCCGATGTTGTAGGCATCCGAATACGAACGCGTACTGCCATTGCGACTGCCACCTGCCACCGGATTCACGGAGGCAGTCGGGGCAATAGCTGCTGCCGGTGACCCGCACGGGGAACCCAGACCCGATCGGCCATGCCGTGTCGTCGCCGTGCAACCCGTGCGTTTGCCCGGCCCTGGTCATCGCATGAACCCGCTTCGTCGGTATCCCGGTTGTCTTATGGATTCGGGACGCCTGATCGTCGGATAGTGACAACGTCCAGGAGAAGGCGTTCCTCCTATTGACGGGCGAGCGGGCATCGACGGCTTCATCGATGAGGCCGATGCCGCGTGCCATGCGGAGGAGGCTGGTCTTGTGGGCGCCGGCCATCGCTTCGAGCCAGGAGTCGAATGGTTCGTTGGGTCGTGGGTTGAGTACGTAAGGGAGTCGCCTCAGCTCGATTGTGGTCTCCGCC
Organism: Humibacter sp.; assembly: GCF_051954055.1. Lineage (NCBI taxonomy): Bacteria > Bacillati > Actinomycetota > Actinomycetes > Micrococcales > Microbacteriaceae > Humibacter > Humibacter sp. The sequence continues at coordinate 863 of NZ_JBQCIE010000106.1, forward strand.
GACATATCTAGGCCGCCGCCGGCTTTTGGGAGACCTTCTCGGAGCGCGCACGACCCGATCTGCTGCCGCCGGTGCGCGGCCTCGCCAGCTGGGCTTCGAGTTCGGCCCGGGAGCGTTCCGCGCCTTCGTCGATGCGGATACCGTCCAGGAGGTCTCGGTCCAGCGCTTCGGCTCCCGTTCGGATCGCGCGCGACGTGCCTCGTCTGATCAAGTCCATCAGCGAACCGATGTTGCCTGTTGACCTGGCGAAGAGATAGTCGGATAGGTTGACGAGCGCTTCAGGGTCTTGGTCGGCTAGGACGACGTTCTCACCCAGGCCTCGGATCATTCGGCTCCACTCGTCTCGTTCGTTCGCGGTGCGGAGCGTGAACGAGTTCATGCCGAGAACGGTCCACCGCCGAAATGTTTGTGCCATCGCAGCGGCGGCACCTGTCTTGCCTTCTCCGATGAGTCCGCTTGCGCGGAGTGCGACGCCTGCGAAGAGGAATGTGGCTTCATATTCGTTGGCGAGCCACTTCAGCTGGTTGGCGACTTCGACGCCGTCCCGAGTGTGCATGTTCAAGAAATGGAGATCGTCGACGATGACCAGGCGTGTGGAGTGACGTTCCAGGCACTCGGCAGCGGCTCTCGCGAGGTCGCGTCCGCGCATGGTGTAGTGCGCTACTCCGTGCGTTGCCGGATGGGCGAAGAAGCCGAGGATCATCTCGTGGAGGCCCTTGATAGTCGTTCGCCCCGTGAGAGTGACGTGGCATACCGGGAGATGTAGGACTTCGTCGTCGCCTTCTATGAAATCGCCGAAGCGGAGCAGCTGCTCCTGATGAAACGCGCGGCCGAATGCGTTGATGGTGGTCGATTTCCCGAGGGTCGGTGGTGCATCGATGACAGCTGTGGATTTCACACGATCAGCGTCCTGCATGTTGCTGTCCACGATGTCGCCGAGTTGAAGGTGAATGTCTTCAACCTGCCGTGTGCGAAGCAACAGATTCGCGTGCCAGTCGCGTCGCCGGATGTCGTAATCCTGACGCGCCCGTTGGTCGAGGTTGTTCAGTTCGCTGCGACGCAGCTGATCGGGCCGTGTTCGTGTCGGACGTTCTGCGTAGGTCTTCCACCCTTCGTATAGGGACAGGCTCCGTCGTTTTGGCGTAGTCACATCAACTCCATGGGCTCGTATGCGTTGTCGAGGATGGGGTCGGCAAGGTTGTCGTCCGCGTCGTCGTCACCGCCACGGATCGACAGTTCCGGGCCATCGGGGTCGACGATTCCCCCGAAGAGTTCTTCGATCAGGGCCGGTTCGGGTGTTCGCGCGGCGTCAAGGAGCCGTTGAACGGTGGCCAAAGAGTCTATTCCGCTCGCTGTGTCCTTTGTGCGTGCTTTAGCCACCATGCGTGCGCTTGTCCTGCGCTCGAGGGGAGTCAGTGCTTGGCCAGCGCCCCAGTCCTCCAGTAGTTGGGCGAGCACCGCTTCAACCTGGGTAGGTTCGCCTTGTTCGATGGCGCGCCTCTTCGCGAATTCGAGTGCATCGAGTGTGAAGGGCACGTCGACGAGTGATTCGTAGTCCCATCTCAGGGTGTGCCACTGGTTGTCGTCTGGGTCGTGGAAGAAGATCCTGGAGACGTCACCGGGGTCGATCGAGAACGGCCACTTTCGCCCGTCGGAACGCGTATTCGTGCGTGACCGATTCGCGTACTTGGTGACAATCTCACCCGTGTATCGGAGCTTGTTGATCTCGACTCCGTAGTGGTTGAACTGGCGTGTAACGACGGGAAGCAGCTCGAGCAGCACGTTGCGATCGGTGGGAACGCGGAGCTGTCCGGCGACCGCGATACCTTGCTCGAAGCGCTGGGCGGGAGTCAGTGCGACACCGGGAAGTCGTGGATCGAACAGGCCCTTGTGCGGGGTCAGGTGATAGACGCAGGCGATCCACTCGCGCACAATCTGTTCAAGCTGGGGAATCGTGTAGACGAAGTCCTCCTCGGGCCGATCGCCTCGACTAGAGATGTCCCGTCCCTTGTATCCGGGGAGTTGCTGCAGAAGGGTCTCGATCGTCCCGAAGAGCCGCTCCACGACGGCCTTGTCACTACCCATGAAGAGATGCGCGGGCTGCACGGAGATTCCTAACCGGGCACACGCCCCTACGACGTGCTCGGAAAGAAACGCCTTCCCGTGGTCCATCACCGCTGTCTCGGGCACAACCGGCTGCGGGCTGAATCGCCGGAGATGGACGGACTTCGTGTTCACAACGACCCCTTCGGCTACACCGTGGTAGGGCCAAGCTGCCTGCGCAGGGGCATCCCGCACGGCGTCCATCGGCTGGAATGCTTCGAAGAGCACGGCCGAGACATCGATGGACTTCGTCGACGCCGGTGTCATCCGGAGCCCGAGCACACAACGGGTGTAGAGATCGATCGCGACAGTGAGATCCACTGACGTCCAGCTTCCGGTGACCGGATTCAAGGCGAAGACGTTCAGCGGTGTGGTGTCGAGCAGAACGTACTCACCGGGTCGTGTAGCTCGGAGGTGCCCGTAGGGCGTGTTGGGGCCGCTGGCGATGGACCGCTTCGACTTGGTGGATCCCGTGAAGATGTTCCGCCCACGCGCGAGCTCATCAAGCGCTTCGTACGCCGTGGTCTGTCCCGGTATCGCCACTACGCAGGGACCGAAATCGCGTTCGACCCTCGCGCGAATTCTTCCGAGGATGATCTTCTTCTGAACCTTCGGTTGCCCAGCTTGTTCGTCCAGTACCGCTCGTGCTGTCTTGAGCCACCGGCCGTCCAGGCCCGACAGTGTCGCAGCGACCTGCGCGCGGCGCTTGTCGAGCAGACCAATTTCGCCGGACTGCCTGTATTGGGCGATCCATCGTTCGAGCGTCCGGATGCCGCATCCCAGTTCGCCGGCCTTGGCGCTGACTCGATCAGCGAAGGGCACGCTGGGGGCGTACGGCCCGCGGGGTTCACCGGCTCGAGCGATGGTCGGTGTTCCGGACTTGAAGCCGGTCATGACTTCACGCACGTGGTCGGCGCGGACCTGTGCAGTGGTTTTCGCAGCTTCTGTCGCGTCATTCCATAGGACGCTCAACGGCGTTGCGCCCGCATCGTCGTCACGAATGCCTCGAAGGGTCGACTTCCCGCCCTCGTCCATGGGCGTCAGGATGTCGACGTAACTGAGGCGCCGGATCCGGGCGGCGGAATCGCGGACGATCACTCCAGAAGCAGTGACCTCGATGACCGTACAAAGGCTGCCATCGTATCCAAAGCTCACCCCGGGTGCGAGAGAGGCTGTCGCGTTCACCGGGGGACCAAGACGCTTTCGACATGAAGCAACGTGGACATGTCGGTGACGAGATCGCCCGTCCACAGGAGATGGAGAACGACGGCCCTGGCAGTCAGCGTGCCCAAGGGTGGCTCGGCTACCACGGTAACGGCCTCGCTAAATGTGACAGGCGCTCTCAGCCTCGCTCGCGCCCGGTCGATTAGCACCTGGTCGAACTGAAATCTGCGACGGTATCCGGCGAGGAACTTCAAGTTCGACAGTTCTGTGGTGTCAGGCTCCGTCTGGATGAGGTAGTCCCACCCGCGTCCTTCGACCACACTGCGCGACCACTCCAAGGAGTCGCGAACGCGGAGACTTGGCAGCTTGGAGGCCGGCTTGACGTCCACCACACACACGGAGTGATCAGCGCGGACAAGCAGATAGTCGGGTACATGTCGGCGCATCCGATCGCCATCCCACCCTTCGATCAAGAACGGCTGAGACCGAATCGACACAACATCCGGATCGAAGTCCGCGAACATCAGGTTCGCGAGTTCGAGCAGCGACTCATACCCGACATGGGTACCCATCGTCGCCGACCAATAGAGCCCCGGGTAATGACGCTGGTTCCGATACCACCGGAACGGGCGCCACGGGATGGTCTTCTCGAAGAGGGGCACGTGAGCGTCGTCGATCGGAACCGCTTCTTCGGCGTTTCCAGGTCGACGCACCGACAGTCTGACTTCCTGCTTCTCTGTCACGAACCCAGGCTCGTATCGCCTACGCCGTCAGCCCGTGCACGCGCGCCACCGTTGTTGGCTTGCGATGCTATGCACCACGCCTCTTGTTGAATGCACTATTACCTGCTACAAAGAACGGCTTTCACGTAATTACTTCTCGTAAGCTTATAGACGTCAGATTCACACAGGGAGACAACATGAGCCTCGAAACTCATGTGGCTCAAGCCCGATACCCACGCACTCCCGGGCCGCTTGCCCGGCGCGTTCAGGGCGGTATGGAACACTCGGAGCGTGACCATGGTCGAGCCGTTGACGCCAGAGGCGTCGAAGCTTGTGTTCGGCAACAGCCACATGATCCGCGTGCTCATCGAGATAGCCTCCATCGAGGCCGAGACCTTCTCTCCGAAGCAGATCGTCGACGCAACCGGCCTCTACTTCAGCTCGGTAAACCCGCTCATTCACAAGCTCAAAGACGCCGGATACATCGAACTCGTCGGTCGCGTTCCGGGTGAACGGACGCTCCTTTACCGCGTCCGAGACAACTATTGGTGGGATGCAGCACGCCGCTTCGCGGCCGAGTCGACTGACTGAACCGGGCAGGCTTGGCCTCACACGAACACGGTTGACACAGACGCCCCATCGCCGTTCAGGCTGCGTCGCTGCGGCAGGTTGTATCCGCGTCTTCGTATCGCTCTAGGAGCTGAACAGAGCTAGCCACTCACAGTTGGCGGCACCGCCATGTCGCCGCCAATTTGCCGCGGAATCCGCCAACTAGAAGCGGAACCTACACTACATCGGCGCCATGTCGGCGAACCGCGAGAAGTGCCCCTGGAACGCCACCGTCACCGTGCGCGTAGGCCCGTTGCGGTGCTTCGCGACGATGAGGTCGGCCTCGCCGGCACGCGGGTTGTCCTTCTCGTAGGCGCTCTCGCGATGCAGCAGGATCACCACGTCGGCATCCTGCTCGATCGATCCGGACTCACGCAGGTCGGCGAGCGCCGGTAGCTTGTCTGCGCGCTGCTCCGGGCCACGGTTCAACTGGGAGAGCGCCACAACAGGCACCTGCAGCTCCTTGGCGAGCAGCTTGAGCGCACGCGAGAACTCGCTGACCTCCTGCTGCCGGTTCTCCACGCGCTTACCGCTCGTCATCAGCTGCAGGTAGTCGATGACCACCATCTTGAGGCCGACCCGCTGCTTGAGCCTGCGGCACTTCGCACGGATCTCCACCAGCGTCATGTTCGGGCTGTCGTCGATGTACAGCGGGGCGTCGTTGATGCGGCCACGGGTCGCAGCGATCGTCGTCCAGTCGCGTTGGTCGACCGTTCCCTTGCGCATGTTCTGCAGCGGAACGGATGCCTCCGCCGAGAGCAGGCGCATCGCGATCTCACTACGCCCCATCTCGAGCGAGAAGAAGATGGTCGGCAGATCGTGCTTGATGGCGGCGGCCCGGGCGAAGTCGAGGGCGAGCGTCGACTTTCCGAGTGCGGGACGCGCGGCCACGATCACCATCTGGCCGGGATGCAGGCCGTTCGTCAGCTCATCCAGGTCAGCGAAGCCGGTCGGCACGCCGGTCATGCTGCCGTCCTTGTGCTTCGCCGCCTCGATCTCGTCGATCGCTGCAGTGACGGCATCCGTCAGCGGGATGTAGTCCTCGCTGTCGTTCGACCCGGTCACCGAGTAGATCTCGGCCTGGGCCTCGTTGACGAGGTCGAGCACCTCGCCCTCGCCGGAGTAACCCATCTGCGTGATGCGGGTTCCGGCCTCCACGAGGCGACGCAGCAGCGCCCGTTCGGCGACGATCTCGGCGTAGTAGCCGGCGTTCGCCGCGGTCGGCACGAGGCTGGTCAGCGTGTGAAGGTACTCGGGCCCGCCCGCGCGGCTGAGGTCGCCCGTCTTGGTGAGCTCGTCGGTGACCGCGATGACATCCGTCGGCTCGCCGCGCGAGTACAGCGACAGGATCGCCTCGTAGATCACCTCATGCTTGGGAATGTAGAAGTCGCCGCCGCGCACGGTCTCCACGACGTCGGCCACCGCATCCTTGCTCAGCAGCATGCCGCCGAGCGCACTCTGCTCGGCGAGCAGGTCGTGCGGGGGAGTGCGCTCCGTGGAGCGGCCCTCGGATGCGGCCCGGCCGTCTGCCAGACCCAGGTGTGCGATCGACACCCAGACCTCCTCTTCCCCTCGTGACCGGCATCGCCGACCGTGCTCATGTTGCGGTGTGCGCTCCCCGTGTCGCTCTCTTGCTGCGGGCACGACGCGACTGCGGTGGCATCCGGCCGTGCTCTTACACGGTCTCAGCCACCCCCGACAAAGACCACGATTCGCGTTCCGGCCACACACCGCAGTGCAACGCTGACCAACACTAGGGAGGGCCCATCACAGACCACAACTCAGCCTGTGGATAACCATGTGGAGAGTCTGGGCGAAACGCCGGGGCTCGTGTGCAGAAGGTGTGGGAAGTTCTGGGGATAACCAACGAATTCGAGTGTGGATTGCCCGTTTGACCAGCCGAAAAGTTATCCCAGCCCTGTGTGCGAAAACTCGTTGGATGCCTGTGGTCGCGTCGCCGAACGACACTCCCGAGGTGTGGACAAACGTTGCGGATAACCGCCAGGGGTGGTACTTCGAAACCGACCGTCGCAAGCCCTCGAACGGGTGTCCTGAGCACACGAAACGGGCCGCATCCCACCTGGGATACGGCCCGTTCGGCGTGTTCTGCGACGCTACTTCGCGGCGACCACCTGGAGGGTGATCGTGGCGTTGATGTCGTCGCGCAGCTTGATCGTGGCCTCGTGCTGGCCGACCGTCTTGATCGGTGCACCGATCTCGATCTTGCGCTTATCGACGGTGCCGATGCCGGCGGCCTCGACCGCCGAAGCGATGTCGGCCGTCTTCACTGAGCCGAAGAGGCGACCCTCGGCGCCGGCCTTGACGGTCAGCCTCACCTTGGTGGCCTCGAGCTTCAGCTTGAGGTCCTGAGCGTCTTCGATGGTTGCGTGCTCGCGTGCGGCACGCGCGGACTTGATCTGCTCGACCTGCTTCTCGCCGCCGCGGGTCCACGCGATCGCGAAGCCCTGCGGAATGAGGAAGTTGCGGGCGTACCCGTTCTTGACCTCGACAACGTCACCGGCCGACCCGAGGCCGGAGACCTCGTGCGTCAGAATGAGTTTCGACATGGGTGACTCCTAACGGCCCGAGCCTGCGTAGGGCAGAAGAGCCATCTCGCGGGCGTTCTTCACGGCCTTCGCGATGAGGCGCTGCTCCTGAACGGAGACACCGGTGATGCGGCGGGCGCGGATCTTGCCGCGCTCGGAGATGAACTTGCGCAGGGTGGCGACATCCTTGTAATCGATGACGCCGACGCGGACGGTCTTCGCCGGAGCGGCGTTCTTTCCGTCCTTACCCTTGCGGATCGGCTTGCGGCGGTCGCCGCTCGACTTTCCAGCCATGGTTATTCCTTCGGGATGAGCGGATGCCTGGTGTCAGGCATCCGCGAAAGTGATTGTCAGAACGGGGTCTCGTCGTTGTAGTTGCCCGGCGCGTTCCACACGTCGGAGCTCGAGTCGGACCCCTGCGGGGTGGACGGCGCCCACTGGTCGTCGCTGGGCGCACCGCCGATGCGGCCGCCTCCCGACGACTGAGCGCGCGTGACGGACGCGGTGGCGTAGCGCAGCGACGGCCCGATCTCGTCGATCTCGAGCTCGATCGAGGTGCGCCGCTCGCCTTCCTTCGTCTCGTACGAGCGCTGCTTGAGCCGCCCGGTGGCGATGACCCGCGAGCCCTTGGTCAGCGATCCCGCCACGTGCTCGGCGAAGTCGCGCCAGACGCTCGCGCGCAGGAACAGAGCCTCGCCATCCTTCCACTCGTTCGCTGCACGGTCGAAGGTGCGGGGAGTGGATGCGATGGTGAAGTTGGCAACGGCCAGCCCGTTCTGCGTGTAGCGCAGCTCAGGGTCGGCGGTGAGGTTGCCCACCACGGTGATGATGGTCTCGCCTGCCATGGGCTTAGGCGCTCGCCTTGTCGGCCTTGCGGGCCGCCTTCTCGTCGGCGCGCTTCTGCGCGGCGGCGACCTGGGCGATGGCTTCCTCGGCACGCAGCACCTTGGTGCGCATGACGGCCTCGGAGAGGTTCAGCTGGCGGTCGAGCTCCTGCGTGGAATCCGAGTTCGCCGTGAAGTCGACGACGGCGTAGATGCCCTCGGACTTCTTGTTGATCTCGTACGCCAGGCGACGCTTGCCCCAGATGTCGACCTTGTCGATGGTTCCGCCATCCGTGCGGATCACGTTGAGGAACTTGTCAAGGCTGGGAGCAACGGTGCGCTCATCGATCTCCGGATCGAGGATGACCATCAACTCGTACTGATGCATGACTAACCCACCTCCTCTGGACTAGAACGGCTGCAGGCTCTCTGCAGCAGGAGGGTATGTGCATCGTCGTCCACGCCTGCGAGCGGATGCCCGCGGCAGTACAACCTCAAAAGCATACCGGATGCCGGTGTCCACCAGCGAATTGAGGTTGCGTCTCTACGCTGGAGGCATGGCAGAACGACCCTTGAGTATCGCGGTGGTGGCGCTGCACACCTCACCGTTCGCCGCTCCGGGGTCGGGCGACGTCGGCGGAATGAACGTGCTCGTGCGCGCGACGGCCGAGCGCATGGCATCCGAGGGGCACCGGGTCGAGGTGATCACTCGCCGCTTCACTCCGGACCTGCCGGCGGTCAGCACGCGTCCGTCGGGCGTCGTGCTGCGGCTCATCGACGCCGGGCCGGCGGCGCTACGCCCGAAGGGCGAGCAGGAGGCGTTCGTCGCTGCGTTCCGCGCGGGCCTGAGCGACGTCGGCGACGTGGAAATCGTGCACTCGCATCACTGGCTGGCCGGGATGGCCGGGCTGCCGTTCGCGCGCGAGCGTTGCGTTCCGCACGTGCAGAGCTTCCACAGCATCGCCGCGCATCCGTCGACGGAGCTCGCCGAGGGGGAGCGGCCGGAGTCGGCCGGACGGCTGGCGGGTGAGGAGCACCTGGCCCAGGAGTCGGATGCCGTCGTCGCCGTGAGCCACGCCGAGCAGCGCACCATCGTGCGCCGGCTGCACGCGGACCCGGCGCACGTGCACGTCGTGCTGCCGGGGGTGGATGCGACACTGTTCCACCGCGGGGTCCGGCGCGTCGACCCGAGGCCGTACGTCGTGACGGCGGCACGCATCGAGCCGCTCAAGGGCCTGGATCTCGCCATCCGAACGATCGCCGCACTTGCGGATGCCCGTCGCCCCGACCTCGTGATCGCCGGCGGCCCGACGGACGGTTACGAGCTGCACCTGGACGAGCTGCGGGCGTTGGCCGTCGAGCTCGGAGTGGCCGAGCGGGTGCGGTTCGTGGGACCGCTCGCACGCGAGGACCTCGCCGAACTGTTCGCGCACGCGACCGCCGTGCTCGTGCCCTCGCACTCCGAGACGTACGGACTCGTCGCGCTCGAGGCGCAGGCGAGCGGCGTTCCGGTGCTCGCTTCGGCATCCGGCGGGCTGGTCGAGGCGGTGAACGCGCGGGCCGTACTGCTGTCGTCGCGGGACCCGCACGAGTGGGCGGAGCGGCTCGCCGCACTGCTCGACGACGAGGCTCCGTGGGACGCTCAGTCCGCTGCGGGCATCCGGTTCGCCGCGGAGCGTTCGTGGGATCGCACGGCGGAGGAGACGGTGCGGGTCTACCGCGAGCTGCTCGCGCATAACGAGCACGGATCGTGGCAGTACTGCGCGTGAACCCCTTCGAAGGCGCGCGGTCCGTGTTGTTCGTGCACGCGCATCCCGACGACGAGACGCTGTCGTCCGGTGGAGTCATCCTCCGACTGGTCGAGCGCGGGGTGCGGGTGACGCTGCTCACGGCGACCCGCGGCGAGCGCGGCGGCGTCGTGCCCGAGCTGCGCGAGCTGGTCCGCGGCGACCCGGAGGTGCTCACGGGCATCCGGCTCGGCGAACTGCGCCAGGCGGTGCAGGCGCTGGGCATCGCGGATGCGTACTTCCTCGGCGAACCTCCCGCCCGTGCGGCCGGTCTGCCACCCCGCAGCTACGGCGACTCGGGGATGCGGTGGGTGACGCCGACGGTCGCCGGTCCGTTCGACGACGCACCGGCGGATGCGCTCACCCGCGCGCCGGAGGCGGAGGTGGTCGCTGACGTGCTCGCGCTCATCCGTCACGTGCAGCCCGACGTCGTCGTCAGCTACGACCACCAGGGCGGGTACGGGCATCCGGACCATCGGTGCATCCGTACCGCAGCACTGCTCGCGAGCCGCGCCGCCGGTGTGCCGTTCGCCGAGCTCGTCGACCCGGATGTGCCTGGGGCGTTCGTGATCGACGCATCCGACCTGCTGGACGGCATCGCGGATGCCCTCCGCGCGCACGCGACGCAGCTCACGGTCGACGGCGACTGCGTGGTGCACTGCGGCGGCCAGCGCGAGCCGATCGCGACGGTGGTCGGGGTGCGGCTGGTGCCGCCCGACGCTCGAATCGGCTGACCGGACCGCGCGCCGAACCGGCGATGAGAGTTATTACCTCCCGGCAGCCCACTCCCGGAGCCGCCGCTCCGCCTCCTCCGCGCCGAGCGGGCCCTCGTCGAGCCGCAGCTCGAGCAGGAACTTCATCGCCCGCCCCACCTCGGGCCCGGGTTTCAGGTCGAGGATGCGCATCACGTCGGTTCCGTCGAGATCGGGGCGCACGGCATCCAGTTCCTCCTGCGCCTGCAGCTGACCGATGCGGTCCTCGAGGTCGTCGTACGCGAACCCGAGCCGGTCGGCCTTGCGCTGGTTCCTCGTGGTGACGTCGGCCCTCGTCAACTCGTGCAGTCGCTCGAGCTGGTCGCCGGCATCCCGAACGTAACGGCGCACCGCTGAGTCGGTCCACGCGCCGTCGGCGTACCCGAAGAACCGCAGGTGCAGCTCGATGAGCCGGCTCACGGCATCCACCGTCTCGTTGTCGAACCGGAGGGCGCGCAGTCGCTTGCGGGCGAGCTTGGCGCCGACGACGTCGTGGTGGTGGAAGCTGACGACACCGCCCGGCTCGAGGCGACGCGTCGCGGGCTTGCCGATGTCGTGCAGTAGGGCGGCCAGGCGCAGCACGAGGTCGGGTGCTTCGCCTGGATGCCGCTCCCGCTCGTACCCGATCGCCTGGTCGACCACGGTGAGCGTGTGTCGGTACACGTCTTTGTGGTGGTGGTGCTCGTCGATCTCCAGCCGCAACGCCGGCAGCTCGGGAAGGATGCGATCGGCAAGTCCGGTCTCCACCAGCAGCTCGAGCCCTGGTCGCGGGTCCTCGCTGGCGAGCAGTTTCACGAGCTCGTCGCGGATGCGCTCGGCACTGACGATCTCGATGCGATCCGCCATCTCGCGCATCGCCGCCACGGTGTCGTCGCTCACCGAGAACCCGAGCTGCGAGGCGAAGCGGGCGGCGCGCAGCATGCGGAGCGGATCGTCGCCGAACGAGACCTCCGGCGAGATCGGCGTGCGCAGCACCCGGACCAGCAGGTCGTCAACACCGTTCGACGGGTCGACCAGCACGACCTGCGGCACTCGCAGCGCGAGCGCATTCACCGTGAAGTCGCGCCGCACGAGGTCTCCCTCGAGGGTGTCGCCGAACTCGACCTCCGGCTTGCGGGTCTCCCCGTCGTAGCTGTCGGCCCGGTAGGTGGTGATCTCCACCGTGTCGTCGCCCAGCCGGGCGCCGACCGTGCCGAACTTGCGGCCGATGTCCCACCAGGCATCCGCCAGCGGCTTGACGATCTCGATCGTGCGCTCGGGGCGGGCATCCGTGGTGAAGTCCAGGTCGTGCACCGCGCGACCGAGCAGCGCGTCACGCACCGGCCCACCGACCAGGGCCAACTCATGGCCGGCATCCGCGAATGCTCGAGCGAGGCGCGAAACGGCGGGCGACTCGGCGGTTTCGCGCAGGCGCGCGAGGGACTCGGCGACGCTCTGCATAGTGCTCGCCAGTCTATTGCGGCTGACGCCGCTCACGGGCTCAGTCGGCTCGGCCGTTGAGGGCAAGCCCTCAACGTCTCTCGCCTCAATCGCCCATACTGGCGGCCGGCTCGCGCCACTCGCGGTGCGGCCGAGCGACAGCCCCGCCGGTACCCGTTTACGCTAACGGGGGGCCCCGACAAATTAGGGCAAGATTAACCTCCACCCCATCTCTTCCGCAATCATTT